>NZ_LFJB01000027.1:0-188112 GCF_006658625.1 Bradyrhizobium sp. UNPF46 | reverse complement strand
GAGTCCTCTTCAGAATCCATATCGCTGGACCGCGCAATACCACCCTCAAAACCACATGCGATTCCCCTGCCCCTCCAGGGGAGGGTGTCCTCACTGCCCCGCCAGCCGGTCGGCAAAATAGCCGATCGTCTTCCGGTAGATCACCGCCCTGTTCCACTCGCGCATCGCCTCGAAATTGGCGGTGCCTTCGCCGTAGGGCTGGCCCATCTTGAAGCCATTGGTGTGGAGCAGGTTCGCGGTCGAGGCGAGCACGTCGGGGACGCTGTGGCGGAGATCGACGTGGCCGTCGCCATCGAAATCGACGCCGTATTTGATGTAGGACGACGGCAGGAACTGGGTCTGGCCGATCTCGCCGGCGAAGGCGCCGATGAGGTCGCGCAGCGGCAGGTCGCCGCGCTGCACGATCTTGAGCGCGGCGAGCAGCTCGCCCTGGAACAGATCGGTGCGGCGGCAATCATGCGCCAGCGTCGCCAGCGTGCGGACCACCGGCATCTTGCCGATGTCGCCCTTGCCGAAATCGCTCTCCAGGCCCCAGATCGCGACCAGGATGTAGCGCGGCACGCCGAATTGCTGCTCGATGCGCGAGAGCAGCGCGGCGTGGCGCTGCAGCAGCGCGCGGCCGCCATTGATGCGGCCGGGACCGACGCGGGTCGAGACATACTGCTCGAAGCTCTTGTTGAAGGTGTGGCGCTGGCGCCGGTCGAAGGCGAGCACCGCGCCATCAGGGGTCACGCCGCTGAGCGCCGCATTGGTCACACTCGCCGAGACGCCGGCCGCCTGGGCCTCCTGCGCCATGGTGGCGACGAACGCGTTGAAGTCGCCGCCGCAGCGCGCGGCCTGCGCCGCCCCGCCGGCCAGACACAGGATGGACGCGGCGGCGAGAAGCAGTCTCAGCATGTGGAGCAATCCCTTGAAGGAAAATCGTGGCGCGAAGCAGCGCGCGGATCATGCCCGGGAAAGCAGCGAGCGTCAAAGCACGAGGTTTCAAGGCACACGGCTTGATCCGCATCAAACTGTCTCACGCCCTGCTTTCTAGATTGGAAGCGAAGAGAGCCACCCAGGAGAGGCACCCATGACCGGAATTACCTTGACCGCCGAGCAGATCCGCAATGCCCCCGCAGCGGTGCGGCAATGGATCGAGCAGGAGGTGATCGGTTCGCTCGGCCTCAGCCCGCGCGCGCCCGTGACGATCCCGCCCCAGGCCTCCCACCTCGTCGCCTGCAGCGTGGAGGACGTCGCCGGCGTGCTGGAGCACATCAGGGGCGTGCTTCCGGCCGTGAACGTGCTGCTCGAGCTCGGCCGCCCCGGCATCAATTTCGGCCAGCCCGCGGTGATGACGTTCCGCCTGATGGATATCCTGCATCACACCCGCCTGCCCGACATCGGCGGGGTCATCACGTGCCTGGAGATGATCAACCAGGCGCTGACGGAGGTGAAGAAGGACCCCTCCGTTCGGTTCTGCGGCTTCGACAATGAAGGCCACTGCCTGATCGCGCCGCAGACGCAAGCCAGCATCGCAACACTGTGGCAGACCATGATGGAACGCCAGCAGGCGGCGCGGCAGCGCGAGGCGGCCGGGCGCGCCGCTCCGGCGGCGTAAGTCGGCAGCAGCGAATTTCGGAACGATCGGCTCGAGAAGGATGCGCCGGTTAGAACCGGCGGGGCGGCGCGCGAGACTAATGTCTTGCGTCCCATCCCTCCCGCAACCGACAGAGAGTGCCGATGTCCGCGCCGCAAAACATCCCGGGAATGCTCGTCCTTGCCGTCCTGCTCTCCCTGCACGCAGTTCCCGCCTCCGCGCAGACGCGCGACGTGGCGGGCGCGCGCGACTATCCCGGCATCGGCCGGTTCGCCGGCAGCGTCGTCACCGGCTATGTCGTGAAGGATTTCGATGCGGCGCGGATGCAGGCGGCGAGCTTCAGGGATGGCCAGCCGACCGATGCGCGGCGGCTCGAAGGCCGCATCATCCGCATCGCCTATCGCACCAATCCCGGGCCCTCGATCCTGGAGGTGTCGCGCAATTTCGAGACGCAGCTTGCCAAGGCCGGCTTCGAGACCTTGCTGGCCTGCGACACCGACGCCTGCGGCGGTATTCCCTTCACCGAGAGCATCGACGCGCTGCCAATGCCGCAGATGTGGGTCGATGGTTTCAACTACCGCTATGTTGCCGGCCGCAAGGTCGAGGGCGGACGCGAGACCTATGCCAGCGTCATCGTCAGCCAGAACAACCAGGACGTCACCGCGCAGGTCACCGTCGCCGAGGTCGGGGCCATCGCGAACAAGATGGTCGACGCCGCCGCGATGGCGAAGGGCCTCGGGGAGACCGGCCACATCGCACTCTACGGCATCTATTTCGACACCGACAAGGCGGTGCTGAAACCGGAAAGCCGCCCGACACTGGAGCAGATCGCAAAACTGCTCGCGAGCCAGCCGCAGCTGAGCGTCTTCATCGTCGGCCACACCGACAGCCAGGGCGCCTATGAATACAATCTCGATCTGTCGAAGCGCCGCGCGGAAGCGGTCGCAGCCGAGCTGGTGAAGAGTTTTCGGATCGTGCCGACACGCCTGCGCACCGCCGGCGTCGGATTGCTGGCGCCGGTCGGGTCCAACGCGACGGATGCGGGGCGCGCACTCAACCGGCGGGTGGAGCTGGTCGCGCCATGAAACATTGCGTCCGGGTTTGATGCGGGTCAATATCGCGGCACGGATGACATGAGATGGATGGCAGACATCCATTCACTCCGTCATCCGGGCTCGACAAAGTCCGAGGCAACCGGCCATGCCCGACCATCAGAACAGGCCAACTAGCGCCCTGCTCCGCATTCCCCTGTTTCGCCTGCTCGCCATCAACCTTGCGATCGGCGCCTGCGCGGCGGCAATTCTCGTCGGCGGCCTGCTCTGGCTCAATCCCGGACATCTGCGCGAATTGATCTTCGCCGACTCGTCGCCCGGCATCGCGCTCGCACTGCTGCTGGCGTCCTTTCTCATCACCTTCGGCTCGGCCGCGATGGGCAGCGCGATCATGGCGCAGGGGCGCAAGGAGGACGACGGCAAAGGCGGCGGACACGGATCGCGACTCGCCATGCAGGAAGTGGCGCAGCGCACGCGCACGCATTGAGACATGCGCGGCGACGGTGGAGCCGCCTCGCGCCCAGGGGATCACAGTATCTGCACGCAGGCGGGAAGATATGCAGGCTGGTGCGCCCTCCGACGCAACGCACGTCACGCACTGCGTTGCGCGGGCCTCGCGAAGATGAACAAAGTGGTTCGATAATCCAAACAATTGCTTCGACATGCGCGAGCACCGGATATCGCAACCAGCGCATATCTGCTGCGCTCGCTGCGACACCAGCACGCCTCGATTTGCCTTGCCATCGCAGGGCGCTTTCTATAACCTTCTATTTTAGGTTGTCGCCCCGCCAGCCCCGGGCGACACTGAAGACCAAAATAAACGGCGGGCTCCGAGCCCGCCGTTTATTGAGGCAGGGTCTTCAGCGAAGGAACCCAGCAGACGGCATCAACGCCTGGCAGCCGCCCCGCAGCCCGTTCAACCAGCCGCACCATGCCCCGTCGGGGGCCGCAGCCAAGGTCGATCGCTGCCAAAGTCATTTGACTGCGGCGCTCCAATCGACGAAAAGCCGGCCATGGCCAAGAAACCCGGAACCAATCCCAAAGGCGAATTTGCCTTCTTCAACGTCGTCTATGAGGACGATTCCCAACGCTCCAACCGCCGCGTCCCCTCCGAGCTGCTCGGCGGCCTCGACGGCGACGAACCCGCGCGCAACTTCATCATGGAGCAGGACCGCGAGATCGCCGAAAAGGGCGGCCGCCCGGCGCTGGAGATCAAGCGGCTCGAGCGGGTCGGAGCGAAGAAGAAGTAGCGCGGCCACCGCCGCCAACGCGGGCATGGCCGGAGCCGTCTTGCTCGGCCCGCGCCGAACCCGCGGTTTGTTGATCAGGCTCACCAGCGTGTAGCTGATGATCAGCAGCAGGAACCACGAACCGAACTTGGCGGGCGAGACCATCGCCCAACCGTGCTGCTGGGACGGATAGAGCCATGTCCGCGTGAAGGTGCCGATATTCTCGGCGAACCAGATGAACGCCGTCACCAGGATAAGTCCGAGCAGCAGCGGCATCGAACGGTCATCGTTCCAGACCCTGAAATAGACCGTCGTGCGCGCGAACAGCAGCGCGGCTGCGCCGAACAGAACGAGGCGCAGGTCCGGCACATAGTGATGGCTGAAGAAGTTGACGTAGATTGCCACGCTCAGCGCCACCAGCTTCCAGCGCGGCGGATGCCGCTCGAAACGGAAATCGAATAGGCGCCACACGCGGCAGAGGTAGCTGCCGATGCATGAATACATGAAGCCGGTGAACAGCGGCACGCCGGCGATCCTGAAGAAGCTCGGGTCGGGGTAGATCCAGGAGCCGACCGACGTTTTGAAGATCTCCATCACCGTGCCGACGACGTGATAGATCAGGATGATTTTCGCCTCGTCCAGCGTCTCCAGCCGCGTCGCGAGCAGCATGATCTGGACCACGATCATGCAGAGAAACAGGAAGTCGTATCGGGCCAGTGGCGCTGCTGCCGGATAGTAGCGCCAGGTCGCGATCATCAGCGCAACCGCGATGCCGCCGAACAGACAGGCCCAGCCCTGCTTGATACCGAAGCGAAGGAATTCATAGGCAAATGCCGTCGCTCGGCGGCGGGCCATGAAGCGACCGAGCCGCCGTTCGCCGACGATGAAGCGACGCAGGGGCGGCCAGATCGCGGCGGCGCTCGGCGGCGTGACGCCGGGTGCAGACGCTTCGGGCAGAGGTGATTGATCGGAGGCATGAAACACGGTCGAGGTGTGGCGGTGGACCGCGGTCAAAGCATGACGTTTCCATGCAAGGTTTGAGCAGACCAAAATGTGGCGGGATCAGCCTATGAAGCAACGGCTGCTTGCGTGGGGACGCAGGCCTCTCAGCCCGTCATTGCGAGCGCAGCTAAGCAATCCCAGAATCCCTCCGCTGAGACGGACTGGATTACTTCGCTGCGCTCGCAATGACGGAGAGAAAGGGATCGAAACAAAAACGGCGGGCTTTCGGCCCGCCGTTTTGCTCTGGATTGGTGTTTGCGCTCAGTTGTCGAGGAACGACCGCAGCTTCCGGCTCCGCGACGGATGCTTCAGCTTCCGCAGCGCCTTAGCCTCGATCTGCCTGATACGCTCGCGCGTCACCGAGAACTGCTGCCCCACTTCTTCCAGCGTGTGGTCGGTGTTCATGCCGATGCCGAAGCGCATGCGCAGCACGCGTTCTTCGCGCGGGGTGAGCGAGGCGAGGACGCGCGTGGTGGTCTCGCGCAGGTTCGACTGGATCGCGGCGTCGATGGGCAGGATCGCGTTCTTGTCCTCGATGAAATCGCCGAGATGTGAATCCTCTTCGTCACCGACCGGCGTTTCCAGCGACAGCGGCTCCTTGGCGATCTTGAGGACCTTGCGGACCTTCTCGAGCGGCATGCCGAGCTTTTCGGCGAGCTCTTCCGGGGTCGGCTCGCGGCCGATCTCGTTGAGCATCTGCCGGCTCGTGCGCACAATCTTGTTGATCGTCTCGATCATGTGCACGGGGATGCGGATGGTGCGGGCCTGGTCGGCAATGCTGCGCGTGATCGCCTGCCGGATCCACCACGTGGCGTAGGTCGAGAACTTGTAGCCGCGGCGATACTCGAACTTGTCGACCGCCTTCATCAGGCCGATGTTGCCTTCCTGGATCAGGTCGAGGAACTGCAGGCCGCGGTTGGTGTACTTCTTCGCGATCGAGATCACGAGACGGAGGTTGGCTTCCACCATCTCCTTCTTGGCCTGGCGGGCTTCGCGCTCGCCCTTCTGCACGGAGTGCACGATCTTGCGGAACTCGATGATCTCGAGGCCCGTCAACGCCGCGAGCTGATGCACCTCGTGACGGAGGTCCTTGATGCGGTCCTTCTCGTGGTGGACGAAGTTCTTCCAGCCCTTGGCGGACAGCTTCGAGACACGGTTGAGCCAGCGCGGATCGAGCTCCGAGCCGGTGTAGTTGCGCAGGAAATCCTCGCGCGCGACGCCGTGGCTGTCGGCGAGGCGCATCAGGCGGCCCTCATGCGAGACGAGGCGCTTGTTGATGTCGTAGAGCTGCTCGACCAGTGAGTCGATACGCGCCTGGTTGAGGCGCAGCGACTTCACCTCGACGATGATCTCGTCCTTGAGCTTGCGGTACTTGCGCTCCTGGTGCGGCGACAGCGAGGGACCGTGCGAGGTGCTCTCGAGCTGGTTCTGGATGTCCTGCTCTTGCAGCTTGCGCAGCTTCTTGTAGCTCTCGGCGATCTTGTCGAAGATCTCGACGACCTTCGGCTTGAGCTCGGCCTCGATGGCCGCAAGCGACATCTGGTTCTCGAACTCGTCGTCCTCGTCCATGTCGGCTTCGGCCGCGGACTCGGCGGGATCCTTCTCGGCTTCGCCACCGGCAGGTGCCGCCCGGAACGGGGTCGGCGCCGGAGGCGCTGCGGGCGGGGCGACATGCGCGGGCGCGCCGGCGGCGGCAGGCTGGCCGCCCTCGGCGGAGGCTTCGCCGTTCTCGCCGGCGGGACCTGCGATCATCGCAGTGTTCATGCCGGCCTTGGCGTCGGGGCCGGCATAGGTGGCTTCGAGATCGATGATGTCGCGGAGGAAGATCTTGCCTTCGTTCAGCTCGTCGCGCCAGATGATGATGGCCTGGAAGGTCAGCGGGCTTTCGCAGAGGCCCGCGATCATCGCCTCGCGGCCGGCCTCGATGCGCTTGGCGATCGCGATTTCGCCCTCGCGGGACAAGAGCTCGACCGTGCCCATCTCGCGCAGATACATGCGCACGGGATCGTCGGTGCGCTCGCCCGGCTCGCTCTTCTTGACCTCGGTGACGGCCTTCTGGGTGACCTCGACGAGCTCGTTGTCGGTCTCGTCCTCGCCCTCGTCCTTCTCCTCCTCGCCTTCGGAGTCGTCGGCTTCGGTGACGTTGATGCCCATGTCCGAGAGCATCGACATGATGTCCTCGATCTGTTCGGGCGAGGTCTGGTCGGACGGCAAGACTTCGTTGAGCTGATCGAAGGTCACGAAGCCGCGCTTCTTGGCCTGCTTGATCATCTTCTTCACGGCCGCGTCGGACAGATCGAGCAAGGGCGAGGGCGCGTCCTGGGAATCCTTCTCCGGAGCATCCGCTGCCTTGTCGTCTTTTTCCTTGTCCTTCGCCTGCAGCGTCTTTGCCTTGGTGGCCATCCATTGCTCCTAAACGCGCTTCATGCGAGGCGTCGCCGCGCCTTGCGTGAATTCACATGAACCTGTTGCCCGACGCTCTCGCTTCGGCAGCTCTCGACACGGAAAGGGCGGCGCACATGTCTCTCGCCACCCCCAACTCTCTCTCGCCGGAATTGCCTAACGCTTCGTCAGCCTCTTTGTCGCAGCGGATGCAGGTGTAGTGCCAACAGCGATTGCGCGGATTCATTCCTGACGCGTCTGTTCTGCCTGCGGCCGCCTCTGGGCCAAAGTGCTACAAGACCGTTAAGCCTCGATTAACCCTGTTTTGTCGCCAAACCTTGGATTTGGCGAGTCTTTTAGCGGTTCCGGCTTCGGCCGTCCGCATGATTCTTTCATCACACGCTCTTCTGGAACCGGCCCGACAGCTCGCCAAAACCCTCGATCAGGGCCTCGGTGCCATCGACCTCGGCCAGCCGAGCCTTGATATCACGCAGCCACGTCCAGTCAGCCTCGCTTGGGTCGTCCCCCAAGGCCAGCTCGGCATCCTTCAGCTCTCTAAGTAGTGAATGGTATTGGCGATGCAAGGCAACCAGCTGATGCCAGGTGGCAAGAACGTCGTCCCGCGCCGCGCCCTCACGGGCGCCAAACACTGCCGCGGTCGTGATACCGTTCTCAACCCTTTGAAGAACCTGCGAAAACCCTCCCTTCACGAGATCGCCGCGCATCTTCTCGGCCTGCTCCTCGGGGTCAGGCGAATGATGATGGTCGTTGGCGAAGGCGGCGATGATGCCGGCCCTGAGCTTGTGGGCCTCGGGGTGGGCAAGCTCCAGCGCCGCGACCTCCTCGAGGTGGTCGTGCAGCAGCCAGGGGTGGTTGATCAGGCATTGCAGGATCAGGGCCTCCCGGCGGGAGATGGCGCTGCGCTGGCCCTTCATGATCGGGCTGGCCGCCAGCTGGGGGCTGGCCGCCTGGTAGGGGCCCGACGGTAGCGGGGTGGGGCCAGACGGCCCGCGGCGCCCGCCGCCAAATCCTCCGCCAAATCTCTGGCCGCCGAATCGATTCGCGCCTCCCCCACCCCCGGACTGGAATGGGCGGCCGCCCTGGCCCTGGCGGAAATTGCCGCGGCCGCCGAAGCCGCCGCGCCCGCCTTCGGGGGCGAAGGTACGCTGCAGCCGCTCGACGAATTCGTCGCGATAATAGCGCCGCACCACCTCGTCGCGGATGCCGTTGGTCAGCTCCTTGATGCGCGCTTCCAGCGCGGCACGCCGCTCGGGCGTGGCAAAATTGCCGCCTTCGAGCTCGCGCGACCAGATCATGTCGGCGAGCGGACGGGCAGCTCCGATCACCTCCTCGATCGCGCCCCGGCCGCCGGAGCGGGCGAGATCGTCGGGGTCCTGCCCTTCCGGCAGCAGCGCGATACGAAGACTCTTTCCGGGCGCGAGGTAGGGCAGGGCAAGATCCGCGGCACGATAAGCCGCCTTCTGCCCGGCGCGGTCGCCGTCGAAGCAGAGGATCGGCTCGTCCGCCATCTTCCAGAGCAGTGCGAGCTGGCTTTCGGTGAGCGCGGTGCCGAGCGGCGCGACAGTGCCGGAAAAGCCCGCGGTGACCATCGCGATGACGTCGACATAGCCCTCGACCACGATCAGCGATGCGCCGTCATGAGTGGCTTTGCGCGCGGTCTGGTGGTTGTAGAGATTGTCGCCCTTGTGGAAGAGCGGCGTTTCCGGCGAGTTCAGGTATTTTGCCGGAACGTCCTTCTCCAGCGCACGCCCGCCGAAGGCGATGACACGGCCGCGCAGATCCGTGATCGGAAACATCACGCGGTCGCGGAAGCGATCGTACGGAACGGGGATGTCGTCGCCGCCGATCAACAGGCCGGTCTCGACCATGTCCTCGACGGAGACGCCGAGCTTGCCGAGATGCTCCTTCAGCGCGAAGCGATCGGGCGAGGCGTAGCCGAGGCGGAACTGCAACTGCGTCGCCGGCGAGATCGCCCGGTCGGCGAGATAGCCGCGCGCTTTCGCGCCCAAGCGCGAGGCCAGCGTCTCCGCGAAATAGGTCGCGGCGAGATCCATGACGTCATGCAGCGTGCGGCGCCGCTGCTCCTGCCGCGCCGCATCGGGCGTCACCGCCGGCAGCGCCAGCCCCGCCATGCTGGCGAGCCGCTCCACGGCTTCCGCGAACGGCAGGCCATCGGTCTCCATCACGAAGGAGATGATGTCGCCGTGCTTGCCGGAGGAGAAGTCGTGGTAAAAGCCCTTCTGGTCGTTGACGTAGAAGGACGGCGTCTTTTCCTGCTGAAACGGCGACAGCCCCTTCCACTCCCGCCCCGCCTTCTTCAGCTTGACGCGCTTGCCCACGACTTCGGAGACCGAAAGCCGGGCACGAAGCTCGTCGAGGAACTGGGGTGTGAAGCGCATGGGCTGTGTCTAGCGCAATCCAAAGTGAGTCGGGCGAAGGATCAGGGATATAGGTGCGGCCCGGCCAGAAGTCAGGTTTAGGCGGGTTATCCGCGCTGTTCACAGTCAAGCCTCCAGCTGCAATCAATACGTTGACTACGTATATACTTCTGTATATACGTAGCGGCAATCAGAAGAAAATGCGATGGAGTGGAACCCCTGAGGGTAGCGGACCCAAACCGACTACTACACGGATTCCAGGGATGACAGACAGTCTCGATCGTGAATCGTTCGAAGGATTTGAATGGGACGAGGGCAAAAACAACTCAAACCTCGTCAAACATGGAATCGACTTCGAAGATGCAATTGAGGTCTTTGAGGGACCGCTTCTTCTTCGTCGATCTGATCGTCACAACGAGGAGCGCTGGCTCGCGATAGGTTTATTAGGGGAAAGGCTGATCGCCGTTGCTTTTACGCGACGAGCAAACACCCTCCGAATAATCTCGGCACGCCGCGCACGGAAGAATGAAGAAAGAGCGTATCGTAACAAGAGCATGGGGCGAGCGCCGCAAGGGTAAGACCGACTGGGCGCGCGTCGATGCACTGACTGACGAAGAGATCGCTGAGGCCGTCGCAAACGATCCCGATGCAGTGCCGATCGACATCGATTGGTCGGATGCTGTTCTGGTCGTGCCGCCCAAGAAGAAGGCCATTTCGATCCGCGTCGACGAGGACGTGCTCGACTTCTTCAAGCGCGAGGGTGAGGGCTATCAGCGGCGCATGAATGCGGTGCTGCGTTCCTACATGCAACAGAAGTCCAAGCCAAAAAAACGGGCCTGACCCAGCAAATCGTCTGGGTGCCGGACAGACGGGCCTTGAACCGCGCCCGGTTCCACGCTTCCATAGCGCCATGTTCAGGACCTTTCGAGGCGGCCAGAGCGGGGGCTGGCGGGTGACCTCGATTTCGCCTGTGACGGGCGAGCCCCTGCCCTTCGTCCCTGCGCTGTCGGTGACCGACAGCGAGGCCGTCTCTCTGCCGCTGGTGCCCTCGCGCAATGCCTGGCGGCTGGTCGGCGTGGCCAGCAGCCTGCGCTACACCGAACGGGCCGAGAAGGAGCAGCTGGTGGCGGTGCAGGCCGGGCTCGGCCGGGTGGAGGCAACCAGCGCGGCGCTGATCCCGATCCGCAAGTCGCAGGCCTGGTGGGATTTGACGCAGGAGGAGCGCCGCAGGATCTTCGAGGAGAAGTCGCACCACATCGCGAGCAGTCTTCGCTTCCTGCCCGCGATCGCGCGCCAGCTCTATCACTGCCGCGACCTCGGCGAGCCCTTCGATTTCCTGACCTGGTTCGAATTCGCGCCCGCGCACGCCTCGCTGTTCGAGGAGCTGGTGGGCATGCTGAGGCGGACCGAGGAGTGGAGCTACGTCGAGCGCGAAGTCGACGTGCGCGTGGTGAAGGAAGTGCTGTCGGCCTAGTGATTCAGAAAGCGCCCGGACTCGATGCGGGGCAGATCGGTGACCGGCCAGTTGTAGACATAGGTCCAGGCCTTCCCGACGCTGCCATCGGTGCGCGTCACATCGACCAGCTGGCGCAGATATTCGGTCGGCTCCGGAAAGCCCTCGCCGCAGGCTTCGTACATGTCAAGCTCGCCCAGCAGCTCGTCAGGCACGCGCATCTGAAAGAGCTCGCCATGGACGATGTCGGAGGCCGCGTCCGACAGCAGCAGTCCCGGATAATGCTTCACCAGGACGAGCCGGCCGCGGCAGGTCGCTTCACCCAGGAAATCCGCGTGGCCCGCCAGCAGCCGCGCCATCGGATGGTCGAAGCCGCGCATCAGGGTGCCGTAGACGAAGAGGCGATCGGAGGTCATGCTGGTCTAACGTTGCGAGGTCGGTGCAATCAGGTTACTCCGTTTAGACAAATTATCGTTTCATAGGCAACCAGGATGGATTTGCAGACGGCCGAGACGGCCGATCAACTGCTCGGCGAGGGCGATATTTCTCCCGTGCATGAGGTGAATGCGGCAGGGACATCGCCTTTCCTGCTCACCTCGGATCACTACGGACGGGCGCTGCCACGCGCGCTCGGCGATCTCGGCATCGCGGAAAGCGAGCTCGTCAGGCACATCGGCTGGGACATCGGGATTGCCGGCGTCGCCGACCGGCTGGCCGAGATGCTCGATGCGCATCTGATCGCGCAGCGCTATTCGCGGCTGGTGATCGACTGCAACCGCCCGCCCGCGGCGGCAAGCTCGATCCCCGTCATCTCCGAAGCCACCGCGATCCCGCGCAACGAAGGGATTTCGGACAGGGAGCGCGCGGCGCGGCGCCGCGAGATCTTCAAGCCCTATCATGATCGCATCGGTGCCACGATCGACACCCGCCTGCACGACAAGCGGCCGACGGTGCTGGTGTCGCTGCACAGCTTCACGCCCGTCTATGCCGGCGTCGCGCGGCCCTGGCACATCGGCGCGCTGTACAACCGCGACACCGTGCTGCCGCATCTGCTGCTGAAGCATCTGCGCGGGCAAGGCGACCTCGTCGTCGGTGACAACGAGCCCTACGCCGTCAGCGATCTCACCGACTACACCATCCCCGTCCACGGCGAAGGGCGCGGCCTCGTCAACACCGGCATCGAGGTCCGGCAGGATCTGATCGCGGACCACGCCGGCCAGCAGCAATGGGCCGAACGGCTGGCAAGGATCCTTGGCGAGATCGAGGTGGAGTTGCGGACCGAGCTGCCGGTCGATTAGCCGCCGCGCGTTGCGACGAACAGTGCAAGCGCGGCGAAGATCGCGGCGATGCCCCACAACACATAAGCCATGCGGCCGTCGGCGCGAACGTCGAGCGTCGCCTCCGCCGGATTGTCGGGATTGACGCGCACCTCGACGGTAGCGCCGTCCTGGTAGCGCGACATCAGCTTCTTCAGCATCTCGTCGGAGGCGTCAGGCGTTTCCGCCGCGACGCGCGCGCATTCATTGGTGTAGCTGATGTTCTGATAGCGATAGGTGTAGGTCACGCGCTTGCCGAACATCTCGAGGCCGCGCGCCTCGCCCGCCTCGCTGGCCTCGTGATACTCCTCGACGCCCGACAGCTTGATCGTGCCCGGCACGACCGGCCAGCGCGTCGCCATCGAGGCCTGCCGCCGCACCACCCACGCCATCAGCGCGATGACGAGGCCGAACGCGCCGAAGGCGACGACGAGGCCGGCAAGATCCGGCCGGCCGATGTGATGGGCGAGATATTGGTAGCCCTGGTTGAGGCCGAAGACCGAGCCGAAGATGATGGCGAGCACGATCGCCGTGCCGATGCCGAGGCAGCCCCACAGGCCCTTGGGCAGGTCGCGCTCCAGCACGGCCTGATCGGGGTGGCGCGGATTGTAATAGACGGTGACGATGCTGCCGGCGGGATATTTCGCCAGCTTCTCGGCGACCTGGAAATTGCCGAGGTCCTCGCCGATCGAGATGCGGTTGCAGCGCAGCTTGCGGCCACCGACGGAATATTCGTAGGTGACGTTCGCGAAATTGCGGCTCTCGGTGCGATAGCCGTCCTCGCGCTCGTCATCGGACACCCTGACCTCGCGCACCTCGGCCACCGAGGTGACGACCTTGCCTGCCGCCTGCGGCCAGCCTCGCGCCTCGCGCACCTGCCAGGTCTTGACGATCGCGGCAATCAGGACGAGCGCGAGCGGCGCGAGCAGCATCGCGTAAACCAGCGGGGGCAAATTCGGCACGGCAAAAATCCTTCGTCGGCGGCAATGCCCGATTGGACGCTGTGCCGCCGCGAAGGGTTCAAGCCGGTCCGGCCCGGCCTGGAGGTTATTTTGCCCGGGTCAGCGCCAGCCAGATGCCGCCGCCGATCATGAAGCCGCCGGAGATGCGCGACATCATCCGGGTACGGCGGGCCGAGAAGAACTTTCGCGCCCGCCCGGCGGCGATGGCATAGAGCGCGTCCGTCATCACGGCGGTGACCATGAAGGTCGCGCCGAGAAGCGCGACCTGCGGAAAGTGCGGCTGGCTCATGTCCATGAATTGCGGGATGAACGCGCCGAAGAACACCAGCACCTTCGGGTTCGACAGCAGCACCAGGAACCCTTGCAGGAAGAAGCCGCCGCGCGGCGGCGGAGGCGGCGTGTCGAGCTCGACGCCCTCGACCGGCGCCCAGATCAGCTTGATGCCGAGCCAGACCAGATAAGCGGCGCCGGCAAAACGCACCCAGTCGAACCAGTAGCCCATGGTCGCCATCAGCGAGGTCAGGCCGATTGCGACGATGCCGATCACGATGGCGAGACCCGCCTGCGCGCCGGCCACGTTGGTGAGCGCGGCGCGGGTGCCATGGCGCAGGCCATTGGCGATGACGAGCGTGACGATCGGCCCCGGCAGCAGCGCCAGCGCGATGCAGGCGGCGAGGAAGGCGAAATAGGCTTGCATGGACATCATGGGAGGGACTCGGGCTCGGGAGCGGTTTGGAGGTATTAATGCATGGGACGGGCGGGAACGGAAGCGCGCTCATCGTCTCCGCGCACGCTAGCGCCCCGCGCCGCATCGTCAATTCCTCGGCAGGCCGGCGGCCGCGCGCGCTGCCCCCGTCAATTCGAGGATGTGCAAACCGGTATTGGCGCGGTCGACGATGTAGATGTAGCCGCGGTCATCGGTCTCGACGTTGTTGGTCTGGATCGCGACCTTGCAGCGCTCGCCGCCCTCGATCGGGATGCAGCGCTTGTCGGTCGCAGCCGTGATCGCCGGGATGAAATGGCCGACCTCCTTCGGGTGATAGGGATCGCGGATGTCGAGCGCGCGCACGCCGGCATTGAAGAAGGCGATGAAGGCCATCTTCTTGTAATAGACCGGCGCCATGCTCTCGTTCGAGGAATGCGCGCCGAAGCGGCCGCCGCGCTGGCAGAACCGCCCGCTGGCCTCCGGCACGGTGTAGCTCGAGATCATCATCGGCCGCGTCTCGGTGGTCACGTCGGCGAACCACACCATCTGCCTGGCCTCACCGCATTCGTTGAGGATCGCTTCATTCACGATCATCACGATGTCGCGGGTCTTGCCGTCCTTGTCCTCGGAGAATTCGGCGATGGGCATGTCGAGCATCGGAAACGTCGTGTGCGCGCCGTTGAAGGCGGACATCGGCATGCGCGCAATCTCGGGATAGCGCAGATTGTCCGGCGTCGGCTCCTTTGCCCCGTTCAGCAGCTTGTCGCGATCGACGATCTGCAGAATGCCGTCCTTGTCGGTGCCGTAGCCGAAATAGACGCGGTTGCCGTTGGGCCCGGTCGAGATCGGCCCGTGCAACTCGGTCGGCACCGCGCCGGTCGAGCCGGGCTCCTGACCCGGCAGGCCGAAGTCGCGGATCTTGTGCGGGCGCGCGGGATCGGAGAGATCATACACTTGCGTCATGCGCCGCGTGCGCCAGTCCGGCGCGCCCGAGACGAGATAGGCAATGCCGGTGTCGCATTCCCACCAGCTCTTGTGCGTGTCCTTTAGACCGCCGATGCGCGTGATCAGCACGGGACTGGCGGGATCGGTGACGTTCCAGATCTCATGCGCCTCGCCGCCGAAGGTCCTGAGCATGTAGACCGCGGTGGGATCGCCCTTCGGCAACGACTTGCCGTCGCAGACCCGCACCATCTGCGCGCCGCCGGATTCGTACTTGCCCTCCTGTCCCGGCAGATGCCGCAGATATTTCGGACGGGCGGGATCGGTGACGTCGACGATCGAGGTTCCGTTCGGCTCGGCCTTGCCTGTCATCGGATTGACGGGTGCGGGAACGTCGTCGGTGCCGCCGTGATGACCGATATAGGCGATCCAGCGATCGCCCTGGTGATGGATGGTCGGCTGATAGGCGCTGCGGGCCTGCAGATCATTGCTGCCGACGAGCTTCATGTTGGAGGCTTCAGGCGGCGCGCCGATCGTTTGCTGCTGCGCGTAGGTCGCAGAGCTGCACGCGAAAAGGACAAGGGCGGCAGCAGGCAAGATGCAGCGGAACATCAATGTCCTCCCGGAACCAATCTGTGCTGGCGGAGCTTCGACGCTAACACAGCCGAATATGCGTGCCCAACACACCATCTTGACATGCAACCATTTGGTTGCCTATTATCGCTGCCATGGATGAGGTCTTCAAAGCGCTCGCCGATGCATCACGACGCTCGCTCTTGGACAGGCTTCACGCCAGGAACGGCCAGACGCTGAACGAACTCTGCGAGGGCCTCGCCATGACGCGGCAGGCCGTCACCAAGCACCTTGTCATTCTCGAAGAGGCCAACCTCGTCACGACCATCAGGCATGGCCGCGAGAAGCTGCACTATCTCAATCCGGTGCCGATCCATCAGATCGGCGAGCGCTGGATCAGGAAATTCGAGCGCGGCAAGCTCGCCGCGCTCGGCGAGTTGAAACGTCAGTTGGAGAAGCGCGATGAGTAAGCCCGAGTTCGTCTACGTGACCTATATTGAGACCACGGCGGAGAAGCTGTGGGAGGCGCTGACGTCGAGCGAGTTCACGAGGCAGTACTGGTTTGGCGCCGAGGTCCGCTCGGACTGGAAGCTCGGCTCGCCGTTTGCGCTGCTGCTCGACGGCGAGATCACCGATTCCGGCGAGATCCTGGAATCCGATCCACCGCGACGACTGTCCTACAGCTTCAAGCACCACAAGTTCGAGGAGCTCCGCCGCGAGCCGATCTCGCGCGTCGTCTTCACCATCGAACCGTTCGGTTCGCTGGTGCGTTTGACCGTGCTGCATGACGGCTTCGTCGAGGGCGGAAAGTATCTCGGCGCCGTCTCCAATGGCTGGCCGGCGATCCTGTCCGGGCTGAAGAGCCTGCTGGAGAGGGGCCAGGTGCTCGCCATCCCGCGCGCAGCTCTCAACAAGGGATTCGACGCGAAATGAAGCTCGATCAGTTCAAACCGCTGACAGTCTACACCATCTACATCGCCTCGACGCCGGAGAAAGTGTGGGACGCCCTGACCTCGGCCGAGTTCAGCAGGCAGTATTTCTTCGGCAACACCGTGGAGGTCGAGCCTCGCCTTGGCGGTGCGTTCATCGTGCGCACGCCTGACGGCGCGTTGCACATCAGCGGCGAGGTCCTCGCCTACGATCCACCGCGGAAGCTCTCGGTCACGTTCAACGTGAACTGGCCTGAGCTGATCGAGAAGCTGGGGCCGACCCTCGTGACCTACGAGATCGAACAGGCCGGCGATGCGGTCCGGCTCACCATGAGCGAAGGCCACGACCGGCCGCTCAGCGACGATATCCTCGCCGGGGGCCGGTCCGGCTGGCCCGCGATCCTGTCCAGCCTCAAGAGCCTGCTGGAAACCGGCAAGCCGCTGGCGGTGAAGATGGGCCCGCCCCAGCGCATGCTCGATGCGTTGAAGGCGATGGGGATCAAGACGCCGTAGGCGAGACCGGGTCTGCATCCGCGAACTCGGAATCGTAGGTAGGCAAAGGCGCACTTGCGCCGTGCCCACGATCGAGCCGATATCGCAACAGACGCGTGGGCACGCTTCGCTTTGCCCATCCTACGGCACTGTCGTCCCGGGACGCGCGAAGCCCCCGCCTTCGCCGGGGCGACGACCTATTCCGAGGCGACGACTTTACACCGGCGCCACCAGCCGCCGGTACAGATGCCAGGTCGCGTGGCCCAGCACGGGCAGCGTCACGATCAGGCCGAGAAAGTAAGGCAGTGCCGAGACGATGAGCAGCATCACGATGACGGCGGCCCAGCCGATCATCGGCAACGGACTGGTGACGACCGCGCGCACGCTCGTCACCATCGCCGTGACGAAATCGACCTCGCGGTCGAGCAGCAGCGGAAACGACACCACGGTCAGCGAGAACAGGATCAGCGACAGCACGGCACCGACCGCATTGCCGATGGCGAGGAACAGCAGGCCCTCATTGGTCGTCAGCACCACCGTCATGAATTCCTGCAAGCTCGAGAACGAGGCGTGCAGGCCGAGCAGCAGCGCGATCAGGAGCCGCACCTGGTACATCCAGACCACGAACACGAACAGCGTGACGAATGCCATCCATCCGATCTCGCTGCGCGAGCGCACGGCCGACCAGATCGCACCGAAGGAAACCGGCTCGCCGCGCTCGCGGCGGCGGCTGACCTCGTAGAGGCCGATCGCCACGAACGGTCCGATCAGCGCAAAGCCTGCCGCCAGGGGATAGACGAGATAGACCATGCCGAAGGCGGTCAGGCACAGCATGATCGCGATGCCGCCGGCCGTGTAGAGCGCGCCGAAGCAGAGCCCGTAAAGCGGCACCGCCTGGAAATCGCGCAAGCCTTCGACCAGTGCCTCGGCGATGTCAGTCGTCGCGACTGGACGCACCACCGGATCGACCTTGCCCGAGATGGACATCAGCTTCCTCCGCACATCGGCGCGATCTTTCGTCGCGCGCATGCCGCGATATTAGCGCGGCCGCGCGGAGGCGCAACTTGATGCCGGCCGGCGCGAAAAGTGGCGGCGAAGCAACCATGCTTGCGATGCGAAATCTTTAGCCTTTGGTGCGATTTTCGGGCCGACGGCTATGGACGGGGCAGATGATCGTGCCTCAAATTGTACCTCCGAGCACCCTCGCCTGAGAGCGGATCGCCTATCGATGAGCCTGCGTACCCGGTTACTGATCCTCGTCATCGCGGCCATGCTGGTGCCGGCGAGCCTCGTCGGGCTGCGTTTCGTCCAGAACAGGTCCAGCGAGATCAACGCCGCCCTGGCCAATCTGGCAGCATCCTCCGACGACATCGCCAGCGATCTGGACGAGAAGATTCAGGGTACCGCCCAGCTCCACTACGGTTTAGCCCGGGCCCGCGACCTCGACACCCGCGACAAGGCGGCGTGCTCGGCGTTTCTGTCGGATGTCCGCGAGGAATATCCGCAGTTCACTGGTATCCTGACGATTGATCCCGATGGCAGCTTGTTCTGTGACTCGCTGCGGACCAACCGCACGCTCGACCTGAACGACCGCGGCTATTTCAAACAGGTCAAAGGGCTTGAGGGCGTCGTCGCGGTGGAGCCGGTGTTCGGCCGTCTCACCGGACTGTCGGTGCTCCAGATCGCCTACCCCGTGCGATCGGATGCGGGCGCGCTGAAGTTCGTGCTGCTCGCATCGTTCAACCTGAACAAATTCGCGGAGTTTCACGACAAGCGGCTGCTCGGCAAGAAGGACATCCTCTTCGTCGATGCCAAGGGTACGGTCCTGGCTGCACCCAAGGGTGGCGGCTCGAGCGTGCCCGTCGGCGGATCCATTGCGGGCTCCGACCTGTTCCGCTTTGCCGCAGCGCCCGATGGCGAGCCGTTCCGGGAGATCACCGACGGCGGCGGCCGCACGCAGATCTGGGGCGTTGCCCGCTCGCCCTCGATCCGCAAGGCCGGCCTCTACATCCTGGTCGGACGATCCAAGGACGAACTGGTCGCGGCGGCCAACCGCCGGCTCTACGAGGACATGGCGATTCTCGCGGTGGCCTCGCTGCTGCTGCTCGCCGGACTATGGATCCTCACGACCGTGAGCATCGGACGACAGGTCGGGCGGCTCGCGGCGATGGCAAAGAGCCTTGGGCGCGGCGATCTCAGCGCGCGTATTCCGGAGCCCCATCCGGGCGGCGAGCTCGGCGGCTTGATGAGTTTGCTCAACAGCACGGCCGAGTCGCTCGAGCAGCAGCGCGCCGCCATCGCGGATCTCAGCCACAAGCTCAGCCAGTCCCAGAAGATGGAAGCCATGGGCCAGCTCACCGGCGGCGTGGCGCACGATTTCAACAATCTGCTGACCGTCATTCTCGGCAACTCGGAGCACCTCGCCGACCGGCTTGCGGGCAACAAGGAGCTGCACCGGATCGCCAACGACATCGCCACCGCCGCCGAGCGCGGTTCCGACCTGACACGGAGCCTGCTCGCCTTCGCGCGCAAGCAGCCGCTGCGGCCGCGCGAGATCGACATTGCCGAGCAGGTGACCGGCATGAAGCAGCTGCTGCGGCGAACCCTGGGCGAGCACATCGAGTCGAGCTTCACTTTCGCGCCGGATCTATGGATTGCCAGCGTCGATCCCGGCCAGTTGGCGACGGCCGTGCTCAACCTCGTGCTCAACGCGCGCGATGCGATGCCTGACGGCGGCAAGCTGATGGTCGAGGTGTGCAACGCCTCGCTTGGTGACTCCGATCTCGACGTCAACGGCGAGCCGCATCCGGGCGACTACGTCATGCTGGCTGTGAAGGATACCGGAACCGGCATGAGCAACGAGGTGTTGGGGCGCGCGTTCGAGCCGTTCTTCACCACCAAGGAAGTCGGCAAGGGAACGGGCCTTGGCCTCAGCATGGTCTATGGCTTCGCGCAACAATCCGGCGGCCTCGTTCAGATGCAGTCCGAACCGGGTCAAGGCAGCGTCGTCAGGCTGTTCTTTCCCCGCCTTTCGACGCCGCCGAACGAGGAGCCGCGGCCGGCAGAGCGCGTCACCGCACCCGACGGGCACGAGACTGTCCTCGTCGTCGAGGACGACGACATGGTGCGAGCCTATGTCGAGAACGAGCTGAAGGCGCTCGGCTACCGCGTCATCGTGGCGTCGAACGGGCCTGCGGCGCTGGACGTGCTGCGCCAAGCGGGGGACATCCAGCTGCTGTTCACCGACGTCGTGATGCCCGGCGGCCTGTTCGGGCCGGAGCTGGCGCGGCAGGCGATTCAGTTGCGGCCTGGTCTCAAGGTGCTCTTCACCTCCGGCTACAGCCAAAATCCGGTCAAGACGCCCGACGGGATCGACGCGCGCATTCTGACCAAACCGTTCCGGCGCAAGGATCTCGCCGCGATGCTGCGGGCCGCGCTTTCGGAGCCGCCGCGGTAGATCAGGGCGCGATCGCGAGCCGAAGCGCCACGGCGAGATTGGCCGCGAACAGGCCCGCGTCGATGACGAAGATTCGCAGCATCGGCCCCTTCAACACCGGCCAGTAGGCCACCCCGACCCGGCCGCCGCGCATCAGGACCGGGAGGTTGTAGGCGAACTGGCTGAAATGGCAGGCCGAAAAGAACAGGAACAGCGCAAGCTGCGCCTCGACCGGCTGGAAGAAAGCCGGACGCGCTGCGAGAAGATAGAGTGACAACAGCCCGATCGGCAGGTTCATTCCGCCCAGGAACGCAACGCTGGCCGCCAGGGTCGGCGCAATCGGATTGCTGCGCTCTTCCCGCGGCAACAGGATCTTCAGCGTGTTGCGCTGCGCGATGCTGAACTGGATGAAGGCGCCGACGAACCAGAGCGTGTTGAGCAGCAGGACGATATCTGAAAGACGCATGGTTATTTTCCGTAGAAGGCTTCGCTGCGGACGACGCGCCCCGTTTCGTCGAAATCCATGAACTCGCTGGCGCGCGTGTCGCCGAGCTGCCACCACACGGTCAGCCGCGCGATCGTCTCGTCCCAGCTCCAGCTCAATATCTTGAGGTCCGCGCTTTCGACGTGACCATAGGCCTTCCGCCAATAGGCGCGGATGTTGTCGGCGCCGCTCACGACCGGCGAGCCGGTCAGCGTCAACGCCAGCGGGCTGCGCATCTGCGCGTCATCGGCAAAATGCGCGACGACGGCGTCGATATCGACCTTGCACCAGCTGGCGCACCATGCCGCGACAAAGGGTCCGGCCGCCGCGCGATTCATCGTCTGTCCGCTCATGACGCGGCCCTCCCCCTCGCTCGTCGGCGAGGAAGGTGGCAAAGCCGGCTCCTCATGTCAACTATATTGACTTGAGATTCGTCAATTGTGGTCGGCGATCGCCTCCATGACGGCCATCCAGGCCGCTGCGCTGGATGCCCCGGCCCGATCGAACGCCTGTCGCATGACGTTGCGTTCGTGGTCGGATGCGCGCTGCTCGATACGCTGCCCGGCAGCCGTCAGGCGCAGCAATTTCGAGCGGTGCTGCTCGGGCGAGCGCCTGGACGTCACGAACTTGCGCTCCAGCAGCAGATTGAGCGGCCGGTTGAGCGCCTGCTTGGAAATGCCGAGGACCTCGAGCAGCGAGCCGATCGCGATATCCGGACGGCGCGCCACCACGTAGAGGATGCGATGGTGCGGACGCGACAGGCCCTGCTTCCCAAGGTATGCGTCGGCCTCCAGCGTCATGCCGCGCCAGCCGTAGTACATGAGCTCCAGCGCCGCATCGAGATCGTGCAGCTTGTCGAGCGAGGCGCGGTGAAGTCCCGCGGCTTGAGACGTCTTGGCCATGTCGGGAAGTTAACCTCTCGCCCGCAGCTCGCGCCGCAGCACCTTGCCCGTCGCCGTCATCGGCAGCGTCTCGGCGAATTCGACGAAGCGCGGATATTCGTGCGCGGCGAGCTGCACCTTGACGAACTCCTGGATTTCTCGCGCGAGCGCATCGTTGCCGGTAAAGCCCGGACGCAGCACGATCCAGGCCTTGATCGATTCGGTGCGGATCGGATCGGGAATGCCGACGACCGCGGCCATGGCCACCGAGGGATGCTTCATCAGCGTGTGCTCGATCTCGGACGGGCCGACGCGATAGCCTGCGGTGGTGATGACGTCGTCCTCGCGGCTGACGTACCAGAAATAGCCGTCCTCGTCCTGCACGCCGAGATCGCCGGTGAGCAGGAATTCGCCGGCATATTTCTTCGCCGTCGCCTCGGGATTGCGCCAGTATTCGAGCATGGTGACGGGGCACGGCTGGCGCACGCCGATGATTCCGCGCTGGCCGCGCGGCTGCTCTTCGCCCTTGTCGTTGACGATGCGGACGTCGAAGCCCGGCGTCGCCTTGCCCATCGATCCCGGGCGGATCGGAAACAGGTTGGAGTTGCTGCCGATCACGAGATTGCACTCGGTCTGGCCGAACACTTCATGTGCGTCGATGCCGAACGTCTCGCGCACCCAGCCGAGCAGCTCGCCGCCGAGCGATTCCCCGCCCGTGAAGATGCTGCGCAGCTTGACGCCCGGATGCTTCACGCCGGCCTGCCGCATCAGCTTCAACGCGGTCGGCGGCAGGAAGACGTTGCGCACGCCAAGATCGGCCATCATCTGCATCGCCGCCTGCGGCTCGAACTTTCGCGCACGATGGCCGACCAGGGGAATGCCGTGATACCAGAATGCGAGCAGGCCATTGACGAGGCCGCCGATCCAGGCCCAGTCCGCCGGCGTCCACATGAGATCGCCGGGCCTGGGCAAGAAGTTGTGGCACATCTCCACGTTCGGCAGATGACCGAGCACGACACGGTGCGCATGCAGCGCGCCCTTCGGATTGCCCGTGGTGCCCGAGGTGTAGATGATCAGCGCCGGATCGTCGCACGACGTATCGACCCGCGTGAAGTCCGGCGATGCGGCCTTCACCGCGTCCCAGAACGAGGTCGTGCCCGAAGGCGCGCGTGCGCCGACGACATAGACATTCTTCAGATCCGGCAGGCGGTCGCGGATCTTCGCGAGCTTCTCCCAGCCGCCCTCGTCGGTCACGATGGCCTTGGCTTCGGAGTTCGACAGGCGGAATTCCAGCGCGTCCTCGCCGAACAGCGCGAACAGCGGGATCGAGATCATGCCGGAGCGGAACGCCGCCATATGCGCAATCGGCAATTCCAGCGACTGCGACAGGAACACCGCGACGCGGTCGCCGCGGACAAGCCCGTCCGCCTTCAGCACATTGGCGAAGCGGCGCGACATCTCGGCGACCTCGTCGAAGGAGGTGCGGCTGGTCGCGCCGTTCTCGTCGACATAGATCAGCGCCAGGCGGCCGGTGCCGTCGGCATGCCGGTCGCAGCAGGCTTCCGCCATGTTGAAGCGATCAGGGATGTCCCAGCGGAAATTGCGGACGAGCTCGTCGTAGGTGTTGGCTTCGGTGAGCATGGGCTTGGATCGTTTCCCGGTGTCTCGTTGTTATCGTGCAGTCTAGGGCCGCGAACGCGTGGGACAAGTCCCGCGCCGTCATTCCGGGGCGCCCGAAGGGCGAGCCCGGAATCCATCGGGCCACAGAAAACGCCGCGTGATGGATTCCGGGCTCGACGCTGACGCGTCGCCCGGAATGACGGAGAGAGGGGCGTTACCGCACCGTCGCAAAGAACTTCCTAACATCGCGCACGAACAGTTCCGGCTGCTCGAACGCGGCGAAATGGCCGCCCTTCTCCATCTCGCTCCAATGGGTGATGCTCGAAAAATTCGGCTCCATCCAGCGCCGCACCGGCGTGATGATCTCCTTGGGAAACACGGCGACGCCGGTCGGCACCTTGACCACAGGCGTCGTACGGCGCTTGCCAAAGCTCTCCCAGTAGAGCCGCGCCGAGGAGGTCGCCGTCTCCGTCGCCCAATAGAGCATGACGTTGTCGAGCAGCTCATCCTTGGTGAAGATGTTCTCGGGGTGGCCATTGCAATCGGTCCAGGCCCAGAATTTTTCCAGGATCCAGGCCGCCTGCCCGCTCGGCGAATCCGTCAGGCCATAGCCGAGCGTCTGCGGGCGCGTCGACTGCTGCTTGGAATAGCCGGAATCGAGATCGACATAGTGCTTGAGGCCGGCGAGTGCGCGCTTCTCCTCCGCCGTCGGCTCGCCCTCGACTTTCGGTGCCGCGTTGAAGGCGAGCGTGATGTGAATGCCGGCGCAATGCGTGGGGTCCTGCGCGCCGAGCGAGGTCGTCACCGCCGAGCCCCAGTCGCCGCCTTGCGCGCCGTAACGCGTATAGCCCAGCCGCTCCATCAGCTTCGCCCAGGTCGCAGCGATGCGGTCGACACCCCAGCCGGTTGTCTTGGGCTTGGCCGAGAAGCCGAAGCCCGGCAGCGAGGGACAGACGACGTGAAAGGCATCGGCGGGATTGCCGCCATGCGCGGCCGGATCGGTGAGCGGCGCGATCACCTTCTGAAATTCGACGATCGAGCCTGGCCAGCCATGGGTGATGATCAGCGGCAGCGCGTTCGGCTGCTTCGCGCGCACGTGGATGAAGTGGATGTCGAGCCCGTCGATCTCGGTGGTGAACTGCGCGAAGCGGTTCAGCTTCGCCTCGCGAGCGCGCCAGTCATAGCCATTCGCCCAGTGGTTACAGACCTCCCGGACCCATTTCAGCGGCGCGCCCTGGCTCCAGTCGTCGACGAGCTCAGCGTCAGGCCAGCGCGTGCGCGCCAGGCGCGACTTGAGGTCGGCGAGGATGTCGTCGCTGATCGCGATGCGGAACGGTTTGACGGCGCCGGTCATCGGTTGCCTCCCTTGTTCTTCTTGTCATTCCGGGGCGCGCGTAGCGCGAGCCCGGAATCCATTAAGCAACGGACTCAGCAGCGCGATGGATTCTCTGATGCGCAATTGCGCATCCCAGTTCACGCGACGCGTGCCCCGGAATGACGACTTAGCCCGACAGCGCCGCCTTCACCAAGCCGCTGGCCTTGCCGAAATCCATCTGCCCTGCGTACTTCGCGCGCAGCACGGCGATCACCTTGCCCATGTCCTTCATGCCGCTGGCGCCGGTCTCGCCGATCGCGTCCGCGATCGCCTTCTTCACCTCGTCATCGGCCATCTGCTTCGGCAGGTAGGCCGAGATCACCGCGATCTCCTCGCGCTCCTGGGCGGCGAGCTCGGCGCGGCCACCTTTTTCGTAGAGCTCGACCGATTCCTGGCGCTGCTTGATCATCTTCTGAAACACGCCGAGCAGGTCGGCATCCGAGAGCGGCGGCTTGCCCTGGCCGCGGGCGTCGATGTCGGCGTTCTTGATGGTGGAGTTGACCATGCGCAGCGTGGACAGCTTGCGCTCGTCCTTGGCCTTCATGGCCTCCTTGACCGCATTGTTGATGTCGTCGCGCAGCATGATCAACAGCCTTCATTTCTCTGGGTTCAACCCACCCGGTGCTTTAGGTACCATAAAGATGGTCGTCGGCAGAGCAACCTCGATTTTGCCCATGCCGACATCGGCCCGCATTGCCGCAATTAGATCGTCTAGCGCTTTGCACCTGTCTCTGTCCGTCTCAACCTCCATGAGCCGCTTCGATGCCTCAATGACGGCGTTCGAGCCGACTACTCGCGTCTTGAGATGAATCCCAGAGAATCTATCGTTGGGAGCTCTTTCGCGTATCAAGCCCCCGATATCACCCAAAACCTCCATGTAGTTGTCTTGCAAGGCGCGACGCTGTTGGTTCTCTTGTTCACGCAATTGCGCAAATAAATGGGTCAAGATCGCAATGGCGATTGCTCCTGCAGTAGTGAACACAGCGGGTAATATTTGACCCAGCGCGTTAAATATGGGGGCGTAATTCAAGGCCCATAAAGCAACCAACAGGGCCGCAACCCATAAGGCCCAAATTGCCCAACGCTCTAGCTTTACTCCTCGATTGGATAACTGCTGGTCTATCCAAGAGATTGGGTGCAACAAAAACATTA
Source organism: Bradyrhizobium sp. UNPF46 (assembly GCF_006658625.1). Taxonomy (NCBI): domain Bacteria; kingdom Pseudomonadati; phylum Pseudomonadota; class Alphaproteobacteria; order Hyphomicrobiales; family Nitrobacteraceae; genus Bradyrhizobium; species Bradyrhizobium sp. UNPF46. Next base: position 162,148 of record NZ_LFJB01000027.1, on the reverse strand, counting down.
CATCCTCCAATGTATGAACCATCCATCTAAAATAGAACATTTTAGTCTGCTCATCTACTTAGGTTAAGGCGGCAAATAGGTGTGTTCGTCTGGGCAGGGAGCTAAGCTAGTGCCTTAGCCATTCGGTCAGCGCCCGTGCGGTCGCTTCCGGCTGTTCGGCTTGCGGCAGGTGCCCGCAGCGCTCGAGGATCGCGAGCCTTGCGCCGGCGATGCCCTCGGCCATCTCCTTCGAGAACGCGTTGGGAATGGTGTTGTCGGCATCGCCCGTCAGCACCAATGTCGGGCAGGTGATCGTCGCCAGCGTCGGCCGGGAATCCACCCGCGCGATGATGGCGGTCTGCTGCCGCAGATAACCCTCGACGCCGACGTCCTCGTCCTGCGCGTGCACGAGCTTGAGAATTTCGGCATCGTCGCGCCGCGACGGATGCACGAGCTCCGGAAAGCTCTCCTCGCGAATGGCTCGGAGCTCGCCGCGCCTGGCGCGCTCCATCAGGCCGCGGCGGCGCGTGGTCGCCTCCGGCGTATCGGGCCGGGCCTGGGTGTTGATCAGCGCGAGCTTGGCCACCCGCTCGGGCGCCTGGCGCATGATCTCGAGCGCGATGTAGCCGCCCATGGAATGGCCGGCGAGCGCGAAGCGCGGCGGCGCCTCGCTCAGCACCCGGGCGGCGATATCAGCCATGCTGTCGTCGCGAATATGATTGGCGATCATCACGGGACCAAACCGCCATAGAGCGGGCACCACAGGGGCATAGATCCGGGCTGACGAGGCCAGCCCCGGAACCAGCAGAATCGGGATGGTCTGGTCCATTATTGCCTCGCAAGCCCAGGAAATTGCCGGAAATTGTGCGGCCGAGCTTAAGGGCGGGAGGAGGCCTGTCAAATATGCAAAAACGCATGTGAATCGGCGCATCTGCGCTTTGACGGCGGCGCTCGCGGGGACTATGAAACGCGCTCATGACACAACATGACAACGATCCCGCCTGGCCGGACCACAAACCGACCGCGCTCCTCGTGCTTGCCGATGGCACGGTGCTCGAAGGCTTTGGTCTCGGCGCCGAAGGCCACGCCGTCGGCGAGGTCTGCTTCAACACCGCGATGACCGGCTATGAGGAGATCCTCACCGATCCCTCCTATGCCGGCCAGCTCATCACCTTCACCTTCCCGCATATCGGCAACGTCGGCACCAACGACGAGGATATCGAGACGGTGAACATGGCGGCGACGCCGGGCGCGCGGGGCGTGATCCTGCGCACCGCGATCACCGATCCCTCGAACTACCGCGCCACCAAGCATCTCGACGCCTGGCTCAAGGCGCGCGGCATCATCGGCCTCTCCGGCATCGACACCCGCGCCCTGACCGCGCTGATCCGCAGCAAGGGCATGCCCAATGCCGTGATCGCGCACGCCAAGAACGGCGAGTTCGACCTGCACGGCCTGAAGGAAGAAGCCCGCGAATGGCCCGGCCTCGAGGGCATGGACCTCGTGCCGATGGTGACGAGCGGCCAGCGCTTCACCTGGGACGAGACGCCCTGGATCTGGGACAAGGGCTTTGGCCGCCAGGACAAGGCTGAGTTCAACGTCGTCGCCATCGACTACGGCATCAAGCGCAACATCCTGCGCCTGCTCGCCGGCGTCGGCTGCAAGGTGACGGTGGTACCGGCGACGACCTCGTCCGCAGACATCCTGGCGATGAATCCGGACGGCGTGTTCCTGTCCAACGGTCCGGGCGATCCGGCCGCAACGGGCAAATATGCCGTGCCCGTGATCCAGGACGTCATCAAGTCAGGCACGCCGACCTTCGGCATCTGCCTGGGACACCAGATGCTCGGCCTCGCCGTCGGCGCCAAGACCAAGAAGATGCATCAGGGCCATCACGGCGCCAATCATCCCGTCAAGGACGAGACCACCGGCAAGGTCGAGATCACCTCGATGAACCACGGCTTTGCCGTGGACGAGGCGACGCTGCCGAAGGGCGCAACGCAGACCCACATCTCGCTGTTCGATGGCTCCAATTGCGGCATCCAGCTCGACGGCAAGCCGGTGTTCTCGGTGCAGTACCACCCCGAGGCCTCACCGGGGCCGCGCGACTCGCACTATCTGTTCCAGCGCTTCGCGGATCTGATGCGGCAGAAGAAGCGCGCATAGGACGAGAACGCCGGCGGACGATGCCGCCGGCTACGGGGCCCGTCACGGGCGCATGAACATGAAGTCCGTGTCGGGGTCGCAATTCTCGGCGATGAAGCGCAGCTCCGCCTGGATGTCGGCGACGGACCTCGTTTCCAGATATTTCGAGATCACGAGACCCAGCAAGGCGCGGCAGACGGCTTCGTGCCCAAGGCCGGACGTCTCCGCCTCGTCGACGGCCGCCGAAAAATGCCGCTGCGCAACGTCGGATGCGTACATGGCGTTCCCTTTTTCTTTCGGTTCGATTTGCGTGCCCGCCATTGGCTGCCCGTGCCTTGATCTCCGTCAAGCCGGCGCGGAGCGGCGCAGGAACAAGGGGACGTGCATCGTCTTGATCCCCAAACGCTTGTTACCCGGAGCCCCGCCATGTCCGCCGTCCGCGACAATGCCGAGCCGCTCTCCATCATATTCGAGGATGACGGGCTCGTGCCGAACAACATCCGTCCCTTCCTGGTCTACCAGGGCGCGGTGAAGCTCGATCCCGAGCGACCTGAGGAGACCATCGAAGATCTGTTCGAAGCGAACGGCTGGGGCGGCACGTGGCGCAACGGCGTCTACGACTATCTGCACTACCACGCGACGGTGCATGAGGTGCTCGGCGTCGCCCGCGGCAGCGCGCGCGTCCGCTTCGGCGGCGACCACGGCCAGGAGCTGGACATCAAGGCCGGCGACGTCGCGATCCTGCCGGCGGGCACCGGTCATCAATGCATCAAGGCGAGCCGTGATTTCTGCGTGATCGGCGCCTATCCGCCCGGGGCGAAGATGGAGATCACGCGCGCAACGGCAGAGAACCACGCGAAGGCGCTGAAGATGATTCCGCAAGTCGCAATGCCGCCGGCTGATCCCGTGACGGGGAAGGACGGGGCATTGATGCGGCTGTGGCGGTAGCCAGGCGCGCGTGTGGGCAAAGCGGAGCGTGCCCACGCATTTCTCGCGATCGAGAGGGATGGTGGGCACGGCGCGCAAAGAAGCGCGCCTTTGCCCAGTCTACGGTATCCCGGTTACGCCTCGTTGCCGCCTTCCTGACGCGTCGCCTCGAACAGGAACCAGGTCCGGCGCTCGGTCTCGTCGATGAAATTCTCGAGCAGGCTGGCGCTCGCCACGTCTTCGGCCTTGTCGCAGACGTCGTGCGCTTTGCGCATCGCGGCCGCGACGTGCTTGTTGTCCTGCATCAGCTCGCGCAGCATCTCGCGCGGTGGGACGTAATCTTCGTTGTTGTCCTTGATGGTCTGGAGCTTGGCGATCTGGCCGATCGACTTCAGCGTGGTGCCGCCGATCTTGCGGACGCGCTCGGCGAGCTGGTCGGTGGTGGCGAAGATCTGGTCGGACTGCTCGTCGAGCAGCAAATGGTAGTCCCGGAAGTGCCGCCCACTGATGTGCCAGTGGAAGTTCTTGGTCTTCAGATACAGCGCGAAGGCGTCGGCCAGAAGCACGTTGAGCGCCTCAGAGACCTTCTTGACCCCGTCGGGCGACAGATCGGTGGGGGTATCGAGATCGGGCGAGACCTTGTTGTTGGTTTTGCTCACGGGAAACCTTCCTGTTAGGACGCGGACATTGACGGCGCGCCGTCGCACCCCTAACGCAAGGCGGGCAGCGCGGTTCCAAGCTGGGGAACCGCTGGGCGGGATACCATGGACGATTGGATCGATTATTACGACTCCACGCACACGATCTATGTCAGCAAGCTGCATCGCGACTTGCACTTCCAGATCATCGCGCGGGACATCATCGGCTACATCACTTCGCCCGACGCGGTCGTGCTGGACTATGCCTGCGGCGAGGCGCTGTCGGCGAGCCAGGTGGCAGCCGCCTGCGGCAAGCTGATCCTCGCCGAGCCCGCGCCGGGCGTACGCGGCCGGTTGATCGCGCGGTTTGCGCCGAACACCAAGATCCGCGTCCGCTCGCTCGACGACGTCCGCAAGATGCAGGACCAGTCGATCGACCTCGTGGTGATGAACTCGGTCGCGCAGTACATGACGCCGGACGAGCTCGATGCCGCGCTTCTCAACATCCGCCGGATCCTGACGCCATCAGGCAAGCTGGTGCTGGGGGACATCCTGCAGCCCAATGTCGGCATGTTCAGGGACGTCGTGGCGCTGCTCGGCTTCGGCCTGCGGCACGGCTTCCTGAAGGACGCGCTGATCGGGCTGATCAGCACCGCGCTGTCGGATTACCGCCATTTGCGCACGCGCATCGGGCTGCAGCGCTACAGCGAGGACGAAATCACCGCCAAGCTGAGGGCCGCGGGCTTCGCGGTTCAGCGCGCCCACACCAATATCGGCCATAATCGCTGGCGAATGACCTTCGTCGCCCGGCCGCCGCTGGTTCGTTAAGCATAACAATTCACCGTTGTAGCTTGCCGCACTGCAATCGGACATGATGGCGACGGCCCGGTGGCGGAAGCGTCTACGCGAGGGCGGTGCAACGCTCTTCATCCTGGTTCAAATCCAGGCCGGGTCTCCACGCTTCGCCCCTTCGGGGCTACGCGTGGCGCAGCCACGCAAGGCCCGAATGGACGAAGCGTGTCCGGCGTAGCTGGAGCGAAGCGGAAGCGAAGACGGACTGACCGCCGCGACCTCAATCCGCCTCAACCACCTCACACCCAGCCATCAGCTGCAACCTGTCCGCATCCTTCGCCGCTGATTTGATCACGGCATCCAGCAGGCCGGGAAAGCGCGCGTCCATATCCTCACGGCGCAGCCGCATGAAGCGGTTGGTGCCGGCGACGCGCGTCTGCATCAGGCCGCATTCGCGCAGCTTGGCGAAGTGGTAGGCGAGATTCGACTTGCCGCTGAGGCCATTGAAGTCGCCACACCGCAGCTCGCTGCTGACACGTTCCTGCTGGGCGAGCTGGTAGACGATCGCGAGCCGGATCGGATCGCTCAGGCAATCCAGAACCATCGGCAGCTCGATCTGCTCGCGGGTGGGATGAAGCGGGGTGCGGCTCATGACGGGAATCATAGTGAGACGGCGGCAATGTTCAATAGTTCTTGAACTGATTGACATCGTCCATCTGTGCATTCAATTGTTCAATAAACATTGAACATAGGGATTGTTTCCAATGAGCGTGTTCTGGCTGGCCCTGGGGGCCTTTGCGATCGGCACTGAAGGCTTTGTGATTGCTGGTCTTTTGCCGTCGATCGCTGCCGATCTTTCGATTTCGGTCTCGGCTGCCGGCCAGCTCGTGACCGCCTACGCCCTCACCTATGCCGTGGGATCCCCGATCCTGGCGGTGGCGCTGAACAATATCGACCGCCGCACCGTGCTGGCCCTGGCGCTGACGACCTTCGTTGCCGGAAACCTCGCGGCGATGGTGGCGTCAAATTACGCCCTGTTGCTGGCCTCGCGGATGCTGATGGCGCTCGGCTCAGGCCTGTGCATGCCGACGGCGCTGGCCGTATCGGTGGCCGTCGCCTCCCCTGAAAGGCGCGGCCGCGCCGTGGCACTGGTCACCTCGGGCCTGACGATTGCCACTGTCATCGGCGTCCCCCTCGGCAATCTCGTCGGCAGCTGGCTCGGCTGGCGCGCGACCTTTGCCATGGTCGCCCTGATCGGCACTGTCGCGCTCGCGGGCCTCCTGCTCGGCCTGCCCCGCGGCCTGCCGCGCAACACGGCTTCGCTCGGCGAGCGGTTGGCGGTGGCGCGCCATGGGCATGTCGTGGTCGCACTTCTGATCACGATCTTATGGGCGCTCGGCGGCTTCACCGTGTTCACCTATTTCGCGGTTCCACTGCGCAGCCTCGGCTTCGACGCCTCGCAGATCAGCCTGGCGCTCCTGGTGTTTGGCGGCGCGGCGGCGATCGGCAACATGCTCGGCGGCGTGCTGGCCGACCGGCTCGGCACGCTCGCCACCGCCGGCCTCGGGCTTGCCGGCATGGCGGCGGCGCTGATCCTGCATTCGCTGGTCCTGAAGCTGATGCCTGGCCAGGCCCATTACGCCGTGCTGGGCGCGATCTTCCTCTGGGGCATCTCGGGCTGGGCGTTCTATCCGGCCCAGATCGCCAGCATCATCCGGATCGAGCCGCAGGCCTCGATGATCGCGCTCTCGCTCAACGCCTCCGCCATGTATCTCGGCTTCGCCATCGGCGGAGCACTGGGTGGCGCGGTGCTGGCCACCCTCTCCCCGAACGACCTCGGCTGGATCGGCGGAACGAGCGTTGCAGCCTCGCTTCTGGTCCACTTCGCCCGTGGCTGGCAGGCCCGGCCAAAACCGGTCAAAATTGCCGGTTGATGGGCATTTTTCGGGGTTTCGCCGCCCCGAAAACTGGTCTAAGACCCACCCGCGCGCGAGGGAGACCACCGCGCTCTCGGCCACAGGGACGCGCAGCAGCGCGCCCTTTTTTTGTGCCCAAATCCGACTTCGGCGAGAGTTGATGCCCAAACGTACAGACATCACCACCATCCTGATCATCGGCGCCGGTCCCATCGTGATCGGCCAGGCCTGCGAGTTCGACTATTCGGGCACACAGGCGGTGAAGACGCTGAAGGAAGAGGGCTATCGCATCGTCCTCGTCAATTCCAATCCGGCCACCATCATGACCGATCCGGAATTGGCGGATGCGACCTATATCGAGCCGATCACGCCCGAAATTGTTGCGAAGATCATCGAAAAGGAACGTCACGTCATTCCCGGCGGCTTCGCGCTGCTGCCGACCATGGGCGGGCAGACCGCGCTGAACTGCGCACTCTCGCTGCGCCGGCAGGGCACGCTGGAGAAATTCGACGTCGAGATGATCGGCGCCACCGCCGACGCGATCGACAAGGCGGAGGACCGCCAGCTGTTCCGCGAGGCCATGACCAAGATCGGGCTCGAGACGCCGAAGTCGCGGCTCGCCAACGCCTCCGCGCTGAAGAAGTCGTTCCGCGACAAATACCTCGCCGAGCGCGAGAAGCTCTCCGGCGCAGCTCTCGAAGAATGCGAGCGGCAGTGGACGCTGGGCGAGAGCGAGCGCCGCAAGCGCTATCAGGAATACGCCTTCGGCCAGGCCATGATGGCGCTGTCCGAGATCGGCCTGCCCGCGATCATCCGCCCCTCCTTCACCATGGGCGGCACCGGCGGCGGCATCGCCTACAACAAGGAAGAGTTCCTCGACATCATCGAGCGCGGGCTCGACGCGTCTCCCACCAACGAAGTGCTGATCGAAGAATCCGTGCTCGGCTGGAAGGAGTACGAGATGGAGGTGGTGCGCGACAAGAAGGACAATTGCATCATCGTCTGCTCGATCGAAAACCTCGACCCGATGGGCGTGCACACCGGCGATTCCATCACGGTGGCGCCGGCGCTGACGCTGACCGACAAGGAATACCAGATCATGCGCGACGCCTCGCTGGCGGTGCTGCGCGAGATCGGCGTCGAGACCGGCGGCTCCAACGTGCAGTTCGGCGTCAATCCCGAGGACGGCCGCATGGTCGTCATCGAGATGAATCCGCGCGTGTCGCGCTCCTCCGCGCTGGCCTCCAAGGCCACGGGTTTCCCGATCGCCAAGGTCGCCGCCAAGCTGGCGGTCGGCTACACGCTCGACGAGATCGCCAACGACATCACCGGCGGCGCGACGCCGGCCTCGTTCGAGCCGACCATCGACTACGTCGTTACCAAGGTGCCGCGCTTCGCCTTCGAGAAATTCCCGGGCGCCTCGACCACGCTGACCACGTCGATGAAATCGGTCGGCGAGGTCATGGCCATCGGCCGCACCTTCCAGGAGAGCCTGCAGAAGGCGCTGCGCGGGCTCGAGACCGGCCTGACCGGCCTCGACGAGATCGAGATCGAGGGCCTCGGCCGCGACGACGACAAGAACGCGATCCGCGCGGCGCTCGGCACGCCGACGCCGAACCGCATTCTTCAGGTCGCCCAGGCCATGCGGCTCGGCTGGTCGAACGAGGAGATCTTCAACTCCTGCAAGATCGATCCGTGGTTCCTCGGTGAGATGCGCGGCATCGTCGACATGGAGGAGAAGGTCCGGAAGAACGGCCTGCCCGGCAACGCCTTCGGCATGCGCACGCTCAAGTCCATGGGCTTCTCCGACGCGCGCCTTGCGGTGCTGGCCGAGACGACGGAAGCCGAGGTGACGGCGAAGCGCCACGCGCTCGGCGTTCGTCCCGTCTACAAGCGCATCGACACCTGCGCGGCGGAATTCGCCTCGCCCACCGCCTACATGTACTCGACCTACGAGCCGCTGTTCGCGGGCGCGCCCGCGGACGAGAGCGCCCCGTCCGACAAGAAGAAGGTCATCATTCTCGGCGGCGGGCCGAACCGCATCGGCCAGGGCATCGAGTTCGACTATTGCTGCTGTCACGCCTGCTTCGCGCTGCATGACGCCGGCTACGAATCCATCATGGTCAACTGCAATCCGGAGACGGTGTCGACCGACTACGACACCGCCGACCGGCTCTATTTCGAGCCGCTCACCGCCGAGGACGTGCTGGAGATCATCGCCAAGGAGCGCAGCAACGGCACGCTGCACGGCGTGATCGTGCAGTTCGGCGGCCAGACGCCGCTGAAGCTCGCCCGCGCGCTGGAAGCTGCCGAGGTGCCGATCCTCGGCACCTCGCCCGATGCCATCGACCTTGCCGAGGACCGCGACCGCTTCAAGCGCGTGCTCGACAAGCTGCGTCTCAAGCAACCGAAGAACGGCATCGCCTATTCGGTCGAGCAGGCAAGGCTCGTCTCCGCCGATCTCGGCCTGCCGCTGGTGGTGCGTCCGTCCTACGTGCTCGGCGGCCGCGCGATGCAGATCATCCGCGAGGAGAACCAGCTCAACGACTACCTGCTTGGCACGCTGCCGGAGCTGGTACCGGCCGACGTCAAGGCGCGCTATCCCAACGACAAGACCGGGCAGATCAACACCGTGCTCGGCAAGAACCCGCTGCTGTTCGACCGCTATCTGTCGGATGCCACCGAGATCGACGTCGATTGCCTCTGCGACGGCAAGGACACCTTCATCGTCGGCATCATGGAGCACATCGAGGAAGCCGGCATCCATTCCGGCGACAGCGCCTGCTCGCTGCCGCCGCACTCGCTCGACGCGAAGATGATCGAGGAATTGGAGCGGCAGACCCGCGAACTTGCGCTCGGCCTCGACGTCGTCGGCCTGATGAACGTGCAATACGCGATCAAGGACGGCGAGATCTACGTGCTCGAGGTCAACCCGCGCGCCTCGCGCACCGTGCCTTTCGTCGCCAAGGTGGTCGGCACGCCGGTCGCCAAGATCGCCGCGCGCATCATGGCCGGCGAGAAGCTCGCCGATTTCAAGCTGAAGAAGGCCAAGCTCAAGCACGTCGGCGTCAAGGAATCGGTCTTCCCGTTCGCGCGCTTCCCCGGCGTCGACACCGTGCTCGGCCCCGAGATGCGCTCGACCGGCGAGGTCATGGGTATCGACCGCAACTTCGAGGTCGCCTTCGCCAAGAGCCAGCTCGGCGGCGGCACGCGAGTACCGCGCAAGGGCACGGTGTTCGTCTCGGTGCGAGAGAGCGACAAGACGCGTATCGCCGAGGCGGTTCGCGAATTGCATTCGCTCGGCTTCAAGGTGCTGGCGACCTCGGGCACCCAGCGCTTCCTGGCTGATCAGGGCATCCCGACCGAGAAGGTGAACAAGGTGCTGGAGGGCCGGCCGCACATCGTCGATGCCATCACCAATGGCGACGTCCAGCTCGTCTTCAACACCACCGAAGGTCCGCAGGCGCTGGCCGACAGCCGTTCGCTGCGGCGCGCGGCCCTCTTGCATAAAGTGCCGTATTACACCACTCTTTCCGGGGCCGTGGCGGCCGCGCAGGGCATCCGCGCCTATCTGGGTGGGGACCTTGAGGTTCGTACCCTGCAGAGCTACTTTTCGGAAACCTGATTGCTAGCGGCGGTAAACCCGCCGCTAAGTAATTGGCAATGAAGCCACAATGGCCGGAGGAACTGTCCGGCCATGTGGTTGTTCTGTTCCGGCGCCAGACCCACATAACACCCCGGTGGGCGCGTGTTCAGCCCCGGGAGTACCGACGAATCAAGGTTGCCGCGCCCGGTCTGTGTGGGGCGCGCAGCTGAAGGACGAGAGAAGAGATGGAAAAGGTTCCGATGACCCAGGCCGGCTTTGTCGCGCTCGGGGAAGAATTGAAGAAGCGCCAGTCGGAAGATCGTCCGCGCATCATCGAGCATATCGCGGAAGCGCGCTCGCACGGCGACCTGTCGGAGAACGCGGAATATCATGCCGCGAAGGAAGAGCAGTCCCACAATGAGGGCCGCATCGCCGAACTCGAGGACAAGCTCGCGCGCGCCGACATCATCGACATTTCCAAACTCTCCGGCGACACCATCAAGTTCGGCGCCACCGTGACGCTGGTCGACGAAGACACCGAGAAAAAGGCGGTGTGGCAGATCGTCGGCGAGGTCGAGGCCGACGCCAAGAAGGGCCGCATCTCCATCACCTCGCCGCTCGCGCGCGCGCTGATCGGCAAGAAAAAGGGCTCGACCGTCGAGGTCAATGCACCCGGCGGGGCCAAGGCGTACGAGATCACCAAGGTGGAGTGGCGGTAGGATTTGCCGTTGCGGGTGATGATGTTTTGAAAAGGCCGCGCGATGCGCGGCCTTTTCGTTTCGGCGTGTTGCTGTCGATCCGCGGCATTGCGAGCGCAACTCTTTCACCGTCACCCTGAGGTGCTCGCCTCTTCGGCGAGCCTCGAAGGGCGACGGCCCCGCTGTTGCCGCACGCAGATGTACGCGGGCCGTGCATCCTTCGAGGCTCCCGACGGGGCGCTCCGCGCCCCATCACTCGCGCCTCAGGATGACGGAATTGATAGACCGCGTCGGCGCCCTACCTTCTTCCCTTCACGTCCAGCGGCACCGCCGCCTCGTATTTGGAATTGTGCAGCACCAGCGAGGTCCGCACGTTGCGCACATGGGGTGCCGCCGTCAGATGCGTGACGAAATCCTGGAAGGTCGCCATGTCGGGCGCGACGCATTTGAGGATGAAATCGACCTCGCCCGACAGCATCCAGCATTCGCGCACCAGGGGTTCGGCGCGGACGAACTCCTCGAAGGCGCGCAAATCCGCCTCGGCCTGGCTGGACAGGTGCACGGCGGCGAACACGGTCACGTCGAAGCCGAGCTTGCGGGCATCGAGCAGGCCGCGATAGCCGTGGATGTAGCCCTCCTCCTCGAGCGCCCGGACACGGCGCAGGCAGGGCGGCGGCGAGATGCCGACACGCTTGGCCAGCTCGACATTCGTGATTCGACCGTCGGCCTGAATCTCGGTGAGAATTTTCAGGTCGATCTCGTCTAGGTTCCGCGACACGTGATTGGAACTCCTGGCCTTTGAGGCCGCATTGGTGGGCTTGTCGCAATCCTCATAGCCTAGTCCGCACCGCCAGCGCAATTTTATTGCGCGTGCACCGCAATCGACTTTTGTTCCTTGTTGGAAAAATCCGCCGAGAGGGAATGCAATTCTTGCATAGCTCACCAGAAGGCTTAGATTAGCTCTGATATTTCAGCGCCTCCGCCACGCCTCCCGGCATGTTCCGCGCCCGCGCTGCAGATCCCCCGTGAAAGGCGTCCATCGAAATGTCCGGTCCTGTTCATGCAAAGGTCGTCATTATCGGCTCCGGCCCCGCCGGTTACACGGCGGCGATCTACGCCGCGCGGGCGATGCTGGAGCCGATCCTGATCCAGGGCATCCAGCCTGGCGGCCAGCTCACCATCACCACCGACGTCGAGAACTATCCGGGCTTCGCCGACGTGATCCAGGGCCCCTGGCTGATGGAGCAGATGGAGAAGCAGGCGGTCCATGTCGGCACCAGGATCGTCTCCGACCTCGTCATCAAGCTCGACACCTCGCAGCGGCCGTTCCGCCTCACCTGTGACAGCGGCGACGTCTATCTCGCCGACGCCGTGATCCTCGCCACAGGCGCGCAGGCGCGCTGGCTCGGACTGCCGTCCGAAGCCAAGTTCCAGGGCGGCGGCGTGTCGGCCTGCGCCACCTGCGACGGCTTCTTCTACCGCAACAAGGAGGTCGTGGTGGTCGGCGGCGGCAATACCGCGGTCGAGGAAGCGCTGTACCTCACCAACCATGCCTCTCAGGTCACCATCGTGCACCGTCGCGACCACTTCCGCGCCGAGCGCATCCTGCAGGAGCGCCTGTTCAAGCACCCGAAGATCAAGGTGATCTGGGACTCCGCCGTCGACGAGATCTGCGGCACCGAGAACCCGAACAAGGTCACCCATGTGCGCCTGAAAAACGTCAAGACCGGCGCGCTGACGGACGTGAAGACCGACGGCGTCTTCATCGCCATCGGCCACGCGCCGGCGACCGAGCTCGTGAAAGACCAGATCAAGCTGAAGCCGTCGGGCTATGTCGAGGTCGCCCCGAACTCGACCGCCACCTCGGTGCCCGGCCTGTTCGCCGCCGGCGACGTCGCCGACGAGACCTATCGCCAGGCCGTGACGGCCGCAGGCCTGGGCTGCATGGCAGCGCTCGAGGCCGAACGTTTCTTGGCCCTGCGCGCCAGCGAGCGCGCGGCAGCGGAATAACGATCATGCCTCGAACACGCGACGGATTTACGGATATGGACTGGGACAAGCTGAAGGTGTTTCACGCAGCGGCGGAAGCGGGCAGCTTCACGCATGCGGGCGAGCAGCTCGGCCTGTCGCAATCGGCGGTCTCACGCCAGGTCTCGGCGCTGGAGCAGGAGCTCTCGGTCTCCCTGTTCCACCGCCATGCCCGCGGCCTGATCCTCACCGAACAGGGCGACCTCTTGTTCCGCACCGCGCATGACGTGTTCATGCAGCTCCAGGCGGCGCGCGCCAAGCTCACCGACAGCCGCGAGCGGCCGAGCGGCGACCTCAAGATCACCACCACGCCCGGCGTCGGCATCAACTGGCTGATCCCCCGCCTCGGCGAATTCACCGCGCTCTATCCCGAGATCCGCATCTCGCTGATCGTCACCGACGAGGAGCTCGACCTCTCCATGCGCGAGGCCGACGTTGCGATCCGCACCCGCAAGCCGACGCAGCCGGATCTCATCCAGCGCAAGCTGTTCGCGATGGGCTTCCACGCCTATTGCTCGCCGGAATACATCAAGCGCTTCGGCACGCCGCGCACGCTGGAGGAGCTGGACTCCCACCGCATCATCACGCTCTCCGACGGCAACTTCGCGCCGCATCTGCAGAACCGCAACTGGCTGGTCGAAGCCGGTCGCAACGGCTCCGGTCCGCGCGAAGCTTATTTCAGGGTCAACAACATTCTCGGTCTCGTGCGCGCCTGTCAGCAGGGTCTCGGCATCGCCGCCCTGCCCGACTATCTCGTCGAGGAGCAGAGCAAGCTGGTGCAGCTGTTCGGCGAGTCGGATTCGATCCAGCTCGATACGTACTTCGTCTATCCCGAGGAGTTGAAGACGGTCGCGCGCGTGCAGGTGTTCCGCGACTTCGTCGTCAGCAAGGCGCAGCGCTGGCCGTCCTGATTTCCGCATGACTGACATGCGGCCTCGGCTGTTGCTGCAGGCCGCTCGTCAAGCCCATACTGTTTGCACGCTGAGCCTTCGCGTTGCGCATTTGTCCCCCTCCTCCAGTGGCGCGGGAGTTCAGTAATCCCTCTTGGAAGGTGATTGTGTCGGCCTCACGTGGCCAATACCTTAAGCCGGGCTCTTTGGGCCCGGCTTTTTTTCTGTCTAATCGACCTTCGCCCTCCGCGTGTATTGACAGTTCCGCGCATACCTCGCATCATTTGCTGATGATCACGAAGTCGTGCGCAATCTCTTTCAAGGCCATCGCCTCGAAAAAAGGCCCCCATCCCGGGGCCTCGGATTTTTGCGCGCGCTAGCTACGCTTCGTCATCGCAAGCAAATCCCGAAACCCCGCCGCCTGGACGGGGTTTTTTCATGTGCCCTCCGTCTCAGGTTTCCCGAGAAGGAGATGGAAATATGACCGGACTTGAAGATCAATTGCACGGGCTGTGGCTGCCGCTGGTGACGCCGTTTCGCGATGGCGCGCTCGACGAGCGGTCGTTGCGGCGGCTGACGCGGCACTACAGCGCACAGGGGATCGACGGCTTCATCCTGGGGGCGACTTCCGGCGAAGGCATGACGCTGCGCGAGGCCGAGCTCGAACGCCTCGTCGCCATCGTGCGCGACGAGATGGCGGCAGGCCGCCACAACCAGCCGATCTGCCTCGGGCTGTCGGGCGCCGACACCGCGCGGCTGCAGGAACGCCTCGACGAGACTGCGGACTGGCCGATCGACGGTTACCTGATCGCGAGCCCCTATTATGTGCGGCCCTCGCAGCGCGGATTGCTGGCGCATTTCGAGACGCTCGCCGATCACGCCGCCTGGCCGCTCGCGCTCTACAACATCCCCTATCGCACCTCGGTCAACATCACCAACCAGACGATGCTTCGGCTGGCCGAGCACAGGAACATCGTCGGCCTGAAGGATTGCGGCGCGAGCCGCGAGCAGTCGATCGCGCTGCTGCGCGACAGGCCGAAGGATTTTCGCGTGCTCACCGGCGAGGACGCGAGCTTTTTCGAGGCGCTCGGCGACGGCGCCGACGGCGGCATCGTGCTGTCGGCCCATGTCGAGACCGCGACGTTTGCGGCGGTGTATGCCGAGATGAAGCGCGGCAATCATGATGCAGCGCAGGCGCGCTGGCACGAGGTCGCCGAGCTCACGCGCCTGTTGTTCACCGAGCCGAGCCCCGCGCCGGCAAAGTACTGGCTGTGGCGCAGCGGCCTGATCGACAGCCCCGAAGTGCGCCTGCCGATGGTGGAAGTGAGCAGCGAGCTCGCCGCGACGATCGATCGCGAGATCGAGCGACGGGTGAAGGTCGCAGCGTAGCGGGGTTCTCTCCGCGCCACCTCCGTGTCATTCCGGGGCGCGCGCAGCGCGAACCCGGACTCCATCGGACAGCGGAGTTGGCGGATGAATGGATTCCGGGTTCGCGACTTCGTCGCGCCCCGGAATGACGTCCGTGGGGGGCGACGGAGCGCGCCTTGGTTAACCGCGCCCCAACGCCCTTCGCGCACGCCGCATGGCGCGTCCACGCCTCGTTTACGCTTCAAGGCCTATCGTTGTCCTCTAAGGGCTTCTCATAGGGGGAATGACCATGGGGCATCGCACCCGGCCTACGGCCGCGCAGCAATTCGCGCCCGCCGATCTTTTGCAGGGAATTCTCGTCGTTTCGTCGTTCGGGTTCTGGGCCGTGATGCTCGGCCTGATGCCGGTGCTGCTGTATCGGGTCTGGCTCGCCTGAGCCGGCGGCCCAGCGCGGATGGTTAAACCGCCGTCACAAATGCGTTCAAAATGCGAGCGGCGTCGCAAGCCGGAATCTTAAAACATCCCAGGTATGGTTCACGCCCATAAGCGAAGAAATCGCGGGGGCATTTGTGAATAGTCAGAATGAAATGGCGTCGTATTTCGGCGCCGGACAGGAGCAGCTGTCCAACGAGCAGCGCTTTACCACCGAAGACATCCTCTGGGCCGTCGGCATCTGGTCGGTGATCCTCACGCTGTCGCCGGTCATCGTGTTCTACATGCTGATGGTGGCGTAACCTCCTTCAGCAGATCCCGAAAACGCAAAACGCGCGGACACCGCGCGTTTTTTCGTCCGGGGAATGATTTAAAGAATTATGCCGCCTGCTTGTGCATTGCGCCGGATGCCGACGCCGTGCCGCGAATGGCCTTCACTGAACGCTCGATCGCCGCCCACAGCCTTGCGATTTCCTGGGCCGCACGGCTCTCGGCCTGGTACTCCCGCGCGCCTTCGCCATGGCTCAGCGCCATCAGCAAATCCGAACGGTTGGTGATCTGGCCGCCCCACACCGGCGCACGGAATTTCGCCAGCGCTTCGCGGGCGATGGTGACGATCGGGCTTTCGGCTTCGTCGCGCTTGGCCGGCGCACCGTTGAGCACGACCGCATAGGGCTTGCGCGCGGCGCGGCACATCTGGATGGTTTCCTGCACCGCGTTGACGTCGAACACGCCGGGACGGGCGGGAATCACCACCATGGTGGCGTTCTTGATCGCGTCGTCGACCACGGCCGACAGGTTCGGCGGCGTGTCGATCAACACCCATTCATAACCGTCGCGCTTGGCGGCGGAGACGATGCCGCTGACGGAGTTCACGGCCGTCTTGATCGGCGGTTCGTTGGTGCCGCGCAGCTTGTGCCAAAGCGTCAACGAGCCCTGCGGGTCCGCGTCCACGAGCATGACCTGCTTGCTCGCCTTGATCTGTGCGGCAAGATGTGCGGCGAGCGTACTCTTGCCCGAGCCGCCTTTACGCGAAGCGAAAACAATAACGTTCATACCTTCGGCCTCCAGATTGACCCCAGGCCGCGAAAATGAATCACCACGCTGATTCGCGAAAGAAAAATTTATCGAGAGTTGCGTTACGGCCACGAAATAACACGGCGTGTTGGCTTTTGAGTCACACTGCGATGTGCGAGGCGCGACACGAACCGCAATGAAGCGCTACGCGCGTCACTTCTGTGCGTTTTTTGAGCAGTCGTTCGGGAGAAGACGGAATGCAACCTCGCCGCGCAAAACGACATCCGACTCTTTTTCGTCGCGCCTGCCCGTCGCCCGCAAGCCTCGCGCCAGCTCGCGAACAAAAGGAGTCCGTCACGTCGAGGGGGTTTCGAGATGGGAACGCGGCCGTGCCCCGCGCTCAGCCGTCGCTGGTCTTTTTCTTCCTGGTTGCCGTGGCCGGCTTGGTGCTCTTCTTCGCGGTCTTGGGCGCGATGTTGGTCGGCTTGCCGGCGCGCTGCTCGCCCGGCTCCGGTCCGCGGCGGAAGAACACCGCGCATTGCGGCGAGAGCTGCGCCTTCTTCTTGATCATGCAGGCGGTGATGGCATCGACGTTCGGAACGAACTCGCTGCACAGCCGCATCGCATCCGGCGTGCAGGCCTGCTGCTCCTCCGGGGTGTAGGCGAAGCCGGCACCGGGCTGCACCAGCACGGAAAGAGCCATCCCGAGGGTCGCAGCAACCAAGGATGTCTTGAAATGAAGCGCCGGCATCTCGTCCCCCACATGTCGAGTCGGAGGGAATAGTGGGTGAACGGCGGTTCGTTGGCAACGAGGGCAGATGCGAAAGGTCGGACCTGTGCGGTCTCGGCAACAGGGCGGGCGGCTCGGCCGCCCCACCAACAAAAACGCGAAAACAACCCCATGCACAGTAGCCAAGTCCCGGTCATTCCACGGCTTTTCTTAGGATTTGGCGAAGCCAAGTTTGACTCGTCGGGCAAAACAGGGGCATGATGCCAACATCAAGAAGATGCGCGTGGGGTGGTTCGACTGGTCTCCTGCGCTGGCCGAAAAGCGCACGAGGGGAAGCGATCTCATGACAGGGAATGAGGCGGAGCTGCCGCTTTCGGGCGTCACGGTCGTCTCGCTGGAGCAGGCGATCGCAGCGCCGCTGGCGAGCCGGCACCTGGCGGATTGGGGCGCGCGGGTGATCAAGATCGAGCGGCCGGGCAGCGGGGATTTCTGCCGGGACTACGACCACGTCATGAACGGCCTATCGAGCCAGTTCGTCTGGACCAACCGCTCCAAGGAAAGCCTTGCCATCGACATCAAGAGCGAGGACAGCCGCAGGGTGCTCGACGCGCTGCTGCCGCAGGCCGACGTGTTCATCCAGAACCTCGCGCCCGGCGCCGCCGAGCGGCTCGGCCTCGATGCGGCATCGCTCCTCACAAAGCATCCGCGCATCATCGCCTGCGACGTCTCGGGCTATGGCCCAGGGGGCCCCTACAGCGACAAGAAGGCCTATGATCTCCTGGTGCAGTGCGAGGCCGGCGTGCTCGCCATCAACGGCACCGAGGCGGAGCCGGCCAAGGTCGGTCTCTCCGTGGTCGACATCGCCACCGGCATGTACATCCTCAACGGCGTGCTGATGGCGCTGTACCGCCGCGAGCGGACCGGCAAGGGCACGGCGTTCCAGGCCTCGCTGTTCGACTCCATCACGGACTGGATGAGCTACCCCGCCTTCTACACGCACAGCACCGGCCGGCCGCTGCCGCGCACCGGCGCCAAGCACGCGACCATCGCGCCCTATGGCCCGTTCCGGGTCGGCGACGGAACGACCGTCTTCTTCGGCATCCAGAACGACCGGGAATGGCGCTCGCTGTGCCGCATCGTGCTCGGCGATGCCGGCTTCGCAGACCATCCGAAGTTCCGCACCAATCCGCTGCGCATGCAGAACCGCGACGAGCTGCAGGCGCATATCGAGCAGCGCTTTGCCGCGATGACCAGCGAGGAGGTGCTGCGGCTGCTGGATGAGGCCGGGGTCGCCAACGCGCATCTGAATTCGGTCGAGGCCTTTCTGGCGCATGAGCAGTTGCACACGCGCTCGCGGGTGCAAAGCGTGGGCTCGCCGTGTGGGCCGGTGATGAGCTTCCTGCCCGCGCTGACCATTCCGGGCCTGAGGCCGCGGATGGATCCGGTGCCGGATGTCGGCCAGCACAATCAAGCCATTCTCGGCGAGCTCGGCCTTTCCAAGGACATGTGACGATGGTTTCGCTGCGGCCCACGCGGGCCACTCTCGCCGTCCCCGCGCATCGCGCCCGTCTCGTCGCCAAGGCGGCGGCTTCAAGCGCCGATGCGGTATTCATGGATCTCGAGGACGCGGTGCCCCCGTCCGAGAAGGGTCTTGCGCTGGAGGAAGCCGTGCGCTCCCTCGCCGCGCTCGACTGGGGCAACAAGCGCGTCACGGTGCGGATCAACGCCGTCGATAGCCCGTTCATCGCGGAAGAGATCCGCGCGCTCGCGGCGCTGCCGCGGCTGGATGCTTTGATCGTGCCGAAGGCGGAGCGCCCCAGTGACATCGTCGCGATTGCCGATCGCTTGCGCGCCGCCGCGCCGGATCGCGCCGCGCCGGTGGCGCTGGACTTGCTGATCGAGACCGCGCTCGGCCTCGTCAATGTCGATGCGCTCGCCGCCTGCCACGACAGCGTAGCCGCGCTGCATCTCGGCGTCGGCGATTTCGCGGCGTCGATCGGCGCCCGCTCCTCCGACATCGGCGTGTCGCCGGATGGCTACCGCCATGTCGGATCGGCGCAGAGCGGCTACGCCGCCGCCCCGCTCGACCTGTTCGCCTATCCCATGATGCGCGTCCTGGTGGCGGCCCGCGCGCATCGCCTGATCGCCATCGACGGCCCCTGCGGCGCGTTCCGCGACGAGAGGCTCACCGAGAGCAGCGCGCAGAAGGCCGCCGCGATGGGCTTTGACGGCAAGCAGGTCATCCACCCCGACCAGATCGCGCCGACGCTGCGCGCCTTCATGCCGTCGGAACGGGAGCTGGACGAGGCGCGGCGGATCGTCGAGGCCATGGAGCAGGCGGAGGCGCAAGGCCAGGGCGCGGTGACGCTGGACGGCAAGATGATCGACTACGCCAATCTGCGCATGGCGCGCCGGATCATCTCCCTGGGGTCGTAACCGGGGCCATCGTACATGACTTGTAGCGGCGGCCGGTGCGCACGCCTCGTCCTTCGAGACGGCGCTGAAGCGCCTCCTCAGGATGAGGCTCATCAGCGTCGGTTAAATTGCAACCACACACTCCGTCCTCATCCTGAGGAGCCCGCTTAAAGCGGGCGTCTCGAAGGATGGCCGCAGGAAAAGTTCTGCGATAACCCTGAGGTCTTAAGCGCGCATGGCCACCTTGCTGATCGTCGCACCGGTGTTCGCGCTGATCGCGGCCGGCTATGCCGCGGTGCTGTTTCGCTTCGTCTCGGAGGGCGCGCACAAGGGTATCTCAGAATTCGCCTTCAGCATCGCGATCCCCGCCCTGCTGTTCCGCACCATCGTCGTCTCGGAATTCCCCGACGTCAGCCCCTACAGGATGTGGGGCGCCTATTACGGCGCGCTGGC
Source organism: Bradyrhizobium sp. UNPF46 (assembly GCF_006658625.1). Classification (NCBI taxonomy): domain Bacteria; kingdom Pseudomonadati; phylum Pseudomonadota; class Alphaproteobacteria; order Hyphomicrobiales; family Nitrobacteraceae; genus Bradyrhizobium; species Bradyrhizobium sp. UNPF46. The sequence continues at coordinate 142,134 of NZ_LFJB01000027.1, read as the reverse complement.
GCTGACCTGGATCGCGGCGCTCGCGATCTCCGCGCTGCTCCGCGCGCGACGCGAAGAGCGCGAGGACGGCGTCGTGTTCGCGATCGGCTCGGTCTACGGCAACATCGTGATGCTCGGCATTCCCCTCGTGCTCTCCGCGCTCGGCAATGAGGCCGCGGGCCCGATGGCGCTGATCCTGTCGGTGAACACGCCGCTGCTCTGGCTCTGCGGCATCCTCCAGATGGAGCTGGTCAGCAGCAAGCACACCGGCTCGCCGCTCTCGGTGATCCGCCCCGTGATTGCCGACCTCGCCCGCAACCCCCTGATGCTCGCGATCGGTTTTGGCGTGATCTGGCGCTTCACCGGCCTCGGCCTCACCCCCGTCGTCGACCGCACCATCGAGCTGCTCGCGCAGGCAGGCTCGCCGGCGGCGCTGATCGCACTCGGCATCAATTTGTTCCGCTTCGAGGTGAAGGGCGAGAAGCTGAGCATTTTTGTGATGTGCGCGCTGAAGCTGGCGGCGATGCCGGCCGCCGCGTTCGTACTGGCGAAGCTGCTGGGCCTGCCGCCGGTCGCGGCGGGTGTCGTCGTGCTGTTCGCGGCCATGCCGACCGGCGCGAACGCCTACATTTTTGCTGTGCAGTATCAGCGGCTGGTGAACCCGGTCTCGGGCGCGGTGGCGCTGGGGACACTGCTGGCGGCGGTGACGTTGCCGGTGGTGGTGTGGGTGGTGACCGGTGGCGTGAGATAATTCGGCCGCATGCGTGTGGCAGACCACCATGGACGGAGCGTGTCATGGCACAGAACATCTACGACAATCCCGATTTCTTCTCAGGCTACAGCCAGCTTCCACGCCAGGTGCATGGCCTTGCCGGCGCACCGGAATGGCCGGCGCTGCGCGCCATGTTTCCCGACGTGGCCGGCCTGCGCGCGATCGACCTCGGCTGCGGGTTCGGCTGGGTTTCACGCTGGCTGCGTGAGCATGGCGCCAGGGACGTTCTCGGCATCGACCTCTCCGAGAGCATGATCGCCCGGGCGCGGCAGACCACCGCGGATGCCGCGATCACGTATCGGATCGCGGACATCGAGACGATCGAGCTTCCCGAAGCGTCCTTCGATTTTGCCTTCAGCTCGCTGACCTTCCACTATATCCGCGACTTCGACCGGCTCACGCGCATGATCCATCGCGCCCTCACGCCGGGCAGCCATTTGGTCTTCTCGATCGAGCATCCGATTTTCATGGCCGCCGAGCATCCCCACTGGATCGAGGATGAGGACGGACGCAAGACCTGGCCCGTCAATCGCTATGCGATCGAAGGCGAGCGGCGCACCGATTGGTTCGCGAAAGACGTGGTGAAGTATCACCGCAAGATCGGCACGACGCTCGGCGCGCTGATGCGCGCCGGATTCACTATCGAAGCCGTCGACGAATTCGCCCCCTCAGCGCAACAAATCAGGGACAACCCGACGCTCGAGCAAGAGCTGGAACGGCCAATGATGCTGCTGGTGGCGGCGCGGCGTTAGAGGCCGCAGGCGCCAGCACCGCAGAGTTCAGTCCACGGTCAACGTAGGCCCAGGAACGACAGCACCGCACCGACCACCACGACGAGTCCGACCAGATAGATAATCCCGTTCATGTCTCAGCTCCCTTGCTTCATCCTGCCGCAGTTGCAAACACGCAAGGGCACGAAAAGGTTCGCCGCCATTCGCGGCTGTTTTCAGCCGAAGGCGCGGAACGAAAACGAACGATCGCGCCGGCGCGCCGCGCCTTACGCGATCATCCGGCGATGCCGAAATTTTGGACCTGTTCAGATTTCGGGATCGGACGTTCGCGGAGCCTAGCGCTGTCCCATGCGCCAGCCCATCTCCCAGAAATCCGCCTCGAGCCGGGTGGCTTCCTTGAAGATCGCGATCAGCTCGGCCTCGCGGGCCGGCGTGGCGTAGCGATCGGCGAGATGCTCCATATGCGCCTGCGCTTTGGCCGCGACCTCCTGGTACGGCGCGCCGGCGTATTCGGCGATCCAGACGCGATAGGCGTTCGTCGCAGCGTCCGCACCGGGCAGCGTGGCGAGCCGCGTTGCGATCTCCGCGTACCCGATCACGCAAGGCGCAAGCGCCACCTTGAGCGCCAGCAGATCGCCGCGCATGCCCGCATCGAGCACGTAGCGCGTATAGGCCAGCATCTCGGCCGCCGGAGGAGCTTGTTCGAGGTCGCTCGGGGACAGGCCCCATTCGGCACAGAGTTTGACATGCAGGTTCATCTCGACATCGAGGATGGCCGAGAGGCCAGCCGCCGCATCACGCATGTCGGCGAGTGTGGGCGACTTGTAGACCGCAAGCGCATAGGCGCGCGCAAATTCGATGAGGAACAAATAGTCCTGAACGAGGTAGTGACGAAACGCCGCTTCAGGGAGCGAGCCGTCTGCAAGACCGTTCGTGAAGGGATGCTCGGTGTAGGCCCGCCACTCGACGGATGCTGCTGTCTTGAGACGCTCGAAGAAACTCACGATGTTTTCCGCCTGGCTTGCTTGTCCGTGAACGTCCCTGGCTTGCTAGCGATAGAGCATTGCGAACCAGGGAGCTACGGCGACCGCGAACATCGCGGGATCCGAGCGACCTGCCGATGGGGCACTCCGCGGCGAGAGTTTTTGAACTATCACCGGATCGCGGGGTGACGCTTGTGATCCCGCGGGCCCGACAGGCCGGGACAACCTGAATGTAAAGCCAGAGATTTTGCGGTCCGGAACCGGATACTTAAATATATCACATTTACAAAATTTTGGATATATATTGGTATACATTATTTGGCTATTGGGATATAAATATGTATCTTTCCGGCCAGCCGAGTCGACCAATGAGCGTCAAAGGGATCGTCCAACAGCAGTATCGCAACATCGTCGACGCCGCTGCCGCAAGCCTTGCCGGCGTGAAAGCGCCGCCTGAAGGCTGGCTGCGCACGGTCCGCACCGCGCTCGGCATGTCCGGTGCCGACGTCGCGAAGGCGATGGGCGTGACGCGCGCGCGCGTGACCACCGCCGAACGCGCCGAACTCACGGGCGGCATCACCCTGAAATCGATGCAGGCGACAGCGGAGGCGATGGGATGCCGCTTCGTCTATGCGATCATTCCGGCATCAGGAGATGTCGAGGATCTCATTGCTGCCCAGGCTCGAAAAAAGGCCGCGGCCATCGTCGACACGGCCAGCAAGCACATGGCCCTCGAAGACCAGCAACTGCCGGACGACAAGATCGCCCAGCAGGTCGAACGTCTCGCCCGTGAGCTCGCGCTGGAAATGCCGCCGAATTTCTGGCGCGATCCATGATCGGAAATCTCCAGTACCCCGAGGGCGCGACGCCGCTCGATCCCAACGAGCTTGACGGGCTGAAGTATAGGCACATCACGACGCAAGGCGAACTCGATCAGCTGGAGCAGGCCAACATCGTGTCCGGCCTGCTCTGGCTCGGTCGACAGAGGGCACACGTTCTGACCGACCGCTTTGCCGTCACCCTGCACAAGCGCCTGTTCGGCGAGGTCTGGGACTGGGCGGGAACGTTCCGAACGACCGGAAAGAACATCGGCGTCGATCCCGTCCACATTCCGGTCGAGCTTCGAACCCTCATGGACGACGCCCAGTATTGGGCCAACAACAAGACCTATCCGCCTTCCGAAGCCGCTATCCGGCTGCACCATCGCCTCGTCAAGATTCACCCGTTTCCCAACGGCAACGGCAGGCACGCCCGTATCATGGCGGATGCAGTGCTGGTCCGCGTCTATCATGCGAAGCCGATTGACTGGGCCGGCGGGCATGATCTTTAGAGGATGAACGAGCGGCGTGCTGCGTATATCGCGGCGCTCAGGGCTGCGGACCGGGATGACATTGGGCCGTTGATAGAGTTTGTGGGCCGGAGAGATGATCTCTAGCGCACAGGACGGGTTGAGATTAGTGCACTGTCACCGCAACTACGAGTTTATTATAGCTGATTGATTTCGGTGATCTTAGGTAATTCCGCAGTGCCGGGACTAGAAGGGATCGGCGCGGAGTGCTGGACGCGCCCCTGATGGGATGCGCGCAACTACAGGTTAGAAAAGCCCGGGAACCATCGAATCGGGTAGAAAAAGGGGATGCCCCCGTTTGAATTGACCCTCGGACACGAGCTGGAAGTCGAGCGGCAGCGCTTCGATAGTGAATGGTTATTCCAATGGCATAACATTCGCTCCGAAAAGCGGATTGTAGACGTTCCTGATTATCGGGGCGGTCGAATAGCATTAGGCGGCCTCAGGTTTGAGGGCCAGCCCCAGTCGATCTATTGGCAGGCGCTGGGGCGATACATGAGCGGCAAGGTCCACGAGGTATTCCAAAGATGGGATCGGGACACCGGCACCTACCCTCCGGTGCTGAGGCGATCGTCGCTAGAAGGAACGGAGAAGCTGCTGCGGCAGTTCGTAGCGGCGTTGATGGAGCGCGCGCACTCGACAGATCAAGCCCTCCGTGGAGAAGGTACCTCAAGGACTGACAAGGCACTAGAAGGCAGCGCCGCGCACAGTCACGCCAACGTCGAAATCCTTCGATTGAAGCAAGCTCACGAGGCTCTATTACCGACTGTCAGCGAGTCTCCTAGCGGAACGAATTTTCGCAGCAGGATAATTGAGGCCTTGAATATTAAGCCGGGCATGTTCGGAATGAACATCGATCTCAAGAAGCTATTTTGGCGAGAGAAGAGATAGATGGAGACTTGGCAAAATCATTGCCCCCGCTGGTACAGTTGGGTGGGCTCGAACCACCGACCTCCTGTTCCACAGACAGGCGCTCTAACCAACTGAGCTACAACTGCATCCTTGCGAGCCGCGCCTTGGGGGCCTGAAAAGGCATTGCCGAGGGGGGCTGGACGGGGCGGAAACTAGGTGCAACGGCCCGGTTTGGCAAGGCCGCAATGCGGTGAAAAAACGGGTGAAATCACCGGTGGTGCGGAGAAATCGCGCTTGATGGCGGGCATCACCGGTTGCGCTCCCCCTCCTCCGCTCGCGGAGGAGCTTACCCGCGTATGCCTCTGACGCTTAGGCCGCTCAAGCTTCCACATCGTCATGGCCGGGCTTGTCCCGGCCATCCACGCCTTCGTGCCGCAGCTGAGAACGTGGATGCCCGGGACAAGCCCGGGCATGACGACCCTCGTGGCTACCAGCATACCCAAGCGCTGGAGGCGACAAAAAACCCGGGCACTGGGCCCGGGTTTCGCGCATTCAAACCTGCCTCGGCGCTCAGGCGGCGGGCGGCATGTACTTGGAGGCGCTGGCCTTGATCGGCTCGGCGGTCTCGGCGGCGACGCGCTGGGTGAGCTCGACCAGCTCCTTGGCCTGGGACTGCAGAGTCTCGAACTGCTTGCGGGTGTGGCCGGTCCACAGCTCCAGCGCTTCCGCCGGCGACTTCAGGCCGAACAGCTGCTGGGCGAAGTCCAGCTGGGCGCTGGTGTTGGCCTTCATGAATTCCACCAGCTTGGCAGTGTACTCGCTCGCGCCCTTGCTGGCGGAGGTGAACACGGCCTCGACCGTGCCGTTGTGGCTCTCGGCCGCGTCCTTGAACTTGGCGTAGTTCTCGCGGGCCTGCGCGGCGCCCTTTTCGGCGAACGCACGCATCTGCTCGGGGACCTCGAACGGAATGATCGAGGCAGAAAACGGATCAGTCGCACCTGTCATGGTCGTCCCTCACGATAATGAAAAAAATGGAGTGAGCCTTCTGGCGCGCCCGCCGGCCAACCGGGGCCTTGTCTTCGCTTTCAAGACTGGCGGGAACGGAGACTGGAAACGCGAAACAAACGAGATGGCTCGCCCAGCGCCCAGTATTATTGCTGCCTATCATGTCAAGATTGTGCAGCGCAACGCGTCAGGGGCGTGCATTGCGAAATTTAATCTCGGTAAGGGTGAGGTTCCCCGGCGGGGGAACCGGGGGTTGAGGGGGGGGGCTGGCGGCCGAAGTCGTGCGACGTAAGTGGTGGCCATCCTCCCCTGGAGGGGGAGGATCGGTTCGCATGAAGCAAAGCGCAATGCGAACCGAGGTGGGGTGACGGTCCCTCCATGGCGCACACTGTGCGAATGGAAAGATCACCCCACCCCGGCTCACATCGCTGACGCGCTGCGAGCCGACCCTCCCCCTCCAGGGGAGGGTAAGAAGCCGCCGCGGATAGACTCCGAATCCCTTGGATGCAGCCGGGCGGCGGCTTGCGGGGGTGGCGGGTTAAGGTTATCGCGGCTTTGGGGACCCTCGCGGAGGGGGACCCGTGGACCTGCGGGCGGACGCGGGCGATACTAACCCTTTCTTAAGGCTGCCATTCCGGCAGCCGCCAGCTTCATGCGTGAGACACAAGCCGGTCGGATGAAGAGTTCGGATTTCCAGTTGCGAGGTGTGGGCGATCCCCGGCTGGCCGTGCATGCGACCTCGCAGCTCGCCACCTGGCTGTGGTCGATCGACGGCGCCCGCGTGCTGTGGGCCAATCCGGTCGGCGCGAGACTGTTCGGCGCCGCGCATGGCGCAGCGCTCGCGGCCAGGATTTTCGGCCCCGCCGACCCCCATCGCCGCCAGGTCGCCCGGCTCGCGCGCCAGCTGCCCGCTGATGGCGCCGTGCGGCTCGAACGTCTGCGCGGCTTCGGCGCCCGGTTCGGCACGCTGATGACCTGCGCCTGCAGCCGGCTCGATTTTGCCGACGGCGGGCACGCGGTGCTCGTTACCGCGATGGACCCGGGCTTGCGCGCCATGCCGCTGATCGAGCGGCTGCATCGCCTGGTGGAAGGCGCCGACATGCCGATGGCGGCGTTCGCGCCCGATGGCCTGTTCGTCGGCGCCAGCGAAGCCGCCCGCACCCTGCTCGGCTTTCGCGATCTCGGCGAGGCCGGGCTCGAACAGGCGCGCAACGATGCGCTGCGCGAGGGCCGTGCCGAGATGGGAATCGGGATCGGCCAGATGGTGCTGCAACGGGTCGGCCGGGGCGCCGATATCGGCCTGATCGCGCTGATCGAGCCGGCCGCCGCCGCCCAGGCAAAGCCCGCCGACGCCGTGCCCGAGAGCACCGCGGATGATGTGCGCGAGGCGCCGGCCGAGCCCGCACAGCAAGCCGTGATCGTGCCGAGCGAGCCGCCACCACCGCAGGACGGATCGGCCGGAATCGCAATGTTCGATGCGTTCGCCGAGCCGGCTGAAGCAACCGGGACGCTCGCGCCCGAAGCGCAGGACAGTGCGACGGTCGAGCGCGCGACCGGGGAGCCTGTGGAAGAGCCCGTTCGCGAAACCGCTCACGAGCCGCCCGGCGAGAGCACCGCCAGCGCGGCAAAGACTCCGGTTGAAAACCCGCATCCAGCCATCGTGTCGCCGCAGGCGGCGCCGATCACGCCCCCCATGGTCGAGCCGCCGTCGGGTCCCGCAGAACCGCCCGCACCGCGTCAGCATCCGCTGCGTTTCCTCTGGCAGGTGGATGAAGAGGGCCGCTTTGTGCTGCTCTCCGACGAGTTCATCCACCTGATCGGCGCACACACCGCGGCCGGCTTCGGCCGCCCCTGGCACGAGATCGCTGCAAGCTTCTCGCTCGATCCCGATGGCCGCGTGGCGCAGGCGCTGGCCAGCCACGACACCTGGGCCGGCATCACCGTGAACTGGCCGGCCGACGGCGGCGAGCATCTGCCGGTCGAGCTTGCGGGTCTGCCGGTCTACGACCAGTCGCGCAATTTCGCCGGCTTCAAGGGCTTTGGCGTCTGTCGCGATCTCGACGCGCTCAACCGGCTCGATGCGCTCAGGCGCTTCGCGCTGTCCGCGGAGCCGCCGGCGCAGCACGATCCGTCCGCCGATGTGGTCGAGGCTGAGCCCGAGCCGGTGGTGGAGGCGCTGCCTCCGCCGATCGAGCCGCCTGAAGCCGAACCTTCGCCCGAGCCCACAGCCGAAACATCCGAACCCACCAGCGACGCGAATTCACACCCAACCGAGCCGGACACACCAGTGGAAACGCCCGTCGAAACCCCTCTCAATGTCGTGCCGTTCCGCCCGCACGGCGATGCCAGGTCACTCAGTGATCAGAGATCGCCGACGCTGACGCCGGTCGAGAACAGCGCGTTCAACGAGCTCGCCCGGCAATTGTCCGAACGGCTGGAGCGCGAGCGCGAGACGATCGCGGCCGATGGCGCCGAGCCCGCGGCGGAGATCGAGCCCCCGGCGCCCGAGCCCGCGCCGCCGCAGGCCGCGGCCGAATGGCTGGCCGAGCCCGCCCCGCCGCCACGCGGGATGAGCGCGCGCGACCGCACGCTGCTCGATCTGTTGCCGACCGGCATCCTGATCTATCGGCTCGACCGCCTGCTCTACGCCAACCCCGCCTTCCTCGCCCGCATGGGCCATGCCAGCATCAACGCGCTGGAGGATGCCGGCGGGCTGGATGCGCTCTATGTCGAACCGGGCGTGTCCGCGGCGAGCAGCACCTCGCAAGGCGGCACGCCCGTCACGATCAGCGCGACGGTTGCGAACGGCGAGGCGCCGCTTGCGACCACGGACGCGCATCTGCACACGATCGACTGGGACGGCGAGAGCGCGCATGCGCTGATCTGCGCGCTGCCGCAGGCAGCCCCTGTCGTTGCGGCTCCTGCGATCGCACAGACCCTCGTCACCGAGACCGTCGTTGCCGAGTCCCTTCCCTACGCGCCCGAGCTCGAGACCGCGGCCGGCGAAGCGGAGGCGGAAGATCTCGCCGCGATCCTCGACACCACCGCCGAGGGCATCGTCATGTTCGATGCCGAAGGCAACATCCACGCCTGCAACCGCAGCGCCGAGGCGCTGTTCGGCTATGACGGAGAGGCGCTGCTCGAGCAGAACCTGGTGACGCTGTTCGCGCCCGAGAGCCAGCAGATCGTCCTCGACTATCTCGAAAGCCTGAAGAGCCAGGACATTGCCAGCCTGCTCGACCACGGCCGCGAGGTGCTGGGGCGCGAGAAGAAGGGCGGCGTCATTCCGCTCGCGATGATCATGGGCCGCACCCGGCCCGACGGCCCGAACTTCTTCGCCGTGTTCCGCGACCTCTCGCAGTCCAAGAAGGGCGAGAGCGAGCTGACGCAGGCCCGCCGCCTCGTCGACAGCGCGGCCAACGCCAAGGCCGACATGCTGGCGCGGATCAGCCACGAGATCCGCACGCCGCTCAACGCCATCATCGGCTTTGCCGAGGTGATGATCTCCGAACGCTTCGGCACGCTCGGCAACGAGCGTTACGGCGAATACATGAAGGACATCCGCGCCTCCGGCGAACGCGTCATCGCGATCATCGACGATTTGCTGGAGCTGTCGCGGATCGAGACCGGCAAGCTCGACCTGAATTTCGCGAATTTGAACCTCAACGACCTCGTCGAAGCCTGCGTGACGGTGATGCAGCCGCAGGCCAATCGCGAGCGCATCATCATCCGTACCTCGCTCGCGCATGCGCTGCCGCAGGTGACGGTGGACGCGCGCGCGATGCGGCAGATCACCATGAACCTGATCTCGAACTCGATCAGGCTCGCCAGCGCCGGCGGCCAGGTGATCGTCTCGACCGCGATGACCGACCGCGGCGAGATCGCGCTTCGCATCCGCGACACCGGCCATGGCCTTTCCGAGCGCGAGGTTGCCGCCGCGATGGAGCCGTTCCGCACGCCGCCGCCCGGCGATGCCGAAGACAATGCGGCGCTCAGCCTGTCGCTGACGAAGGCGCTGGTCGAAGCCAACCGCGCCCGCTTCAACATCAAGAGCGCGGCCCACGGCACGCTGATCGAAGTGGTGTTTTCGCCTGTCGTGGCGGGGGCGTAGGGGAAGTCGCTCAAGCCGTCATTCCGGGGCGCGCCTCTTGGCGCGAGCCCGGAATCCATCGGCCCGCAGCAATGGTGGTGCAATGGATTCCGGGCTCGTCGCTTCGCGACGCCCCGGAATGACGGCCGAGTGATTATGCCGCCCGCACGGTCTCCAGGAACCTGCTGACCTCGATCTTCAGCCGGTTGCTGTCGTTCGACAAGGACTGCGCCGCGGACAGCACCTGCGAGGAGGCCGATCCCGTCTCGGTCGCGCCCTGGCGCACGCTGGAGATGTTGGCGCTGACCTGCGTGGTGCCGGCCGCGGCATTCTGCACGTTGCGCGAGATCTCGCTGGTCGCGGCGCCCTGCTCTTCCACCGCGGCCGCGATGGTGGAGGAGATCTCGGACAGCCGCTCGATGGTGCCGCCGATGGTCTTGATGGCGCCGACGGAGTCCTGCGTGGCGACCTGGATGCTCGAGATCTGCTGGCCGATGTCGCCGGTCGCCTTCGCGGTCTGCTCGGCCAGGGCCTTCACCTCCGAGGCCACCACGGCAAAGCCGCGCCCGGCCTCGCCGGCGCGCGCGGCCTCGATGGTGGCGTTCAGCGCCAGCAGGTTGGTCTGGCCCGCGATCGCATTGATGAGCTCGACGACGTCGCCGATGCGCGCGGCCGCCTTCGACAATTCGCCGACGCGATCGTTGGTCTGCCCGGCCTGGGTGACGGCCTCGTCGGCGATACGCGCGGACGCCTGCACCTGGCGGCTGATCTCGTTGACGGATGCCGTCAGCTCCTCGGCGGCGGAGGCCACCGACTGGACATTGGTCGCCGCCTCTTCGGACGCGGCCTCGACCAGCGTGGCAAGCTCGGTCGACCGGCCGGCGGTCGTGGTCAGCGACGTCGCCGACGCCTCGAGCTCGTTGGCGGCCGAGGACACGGTCTCGACGATCTCGCCGATCGCGCCTTCGAAATCGTCCGCCATCCGGATCATGTCGGCGCGGCGGCGCTCGGCGGCGAGCTTGTCCTGCCTGATCTTCTCCTCGGCTTCCTCGCGCGCCTTCCGCTCGGCATTGATCTTGAAGGTCTCGACGGCTTGTGCGATCTCGCCGATCTCGTCGGCACGGCCGAGCCCCGGCAGCACGATGGCGAAATTGCCGTTGGCGAGCTCGATCATCGCCGCCCGCATCGCGGTCAGCGGCTTCGACACCGAGCGGCCGATGAAAATGCCGAGGCCAAGCACGGTGGATGCGATCAGCGCGATCGCGACCGTGATCCACCATTGAATGGAATCGCGCTCGGCGTCATTGAGACGATCGGCCTCGACGCGGATCGCCTCAACCGATTTCGAAACCTGCTCGATGACGGGCTCTACCGCCGAGAACGCTTCCGACATCTCCTTGAGTTCGACCGCGAGCTTGAGCGCCGTCTCCATCCACGCCGAGACGTCGCGCTGGTAATCGGAGAGCTTCTGCTTCAGCTCGACCTTGGTGCTGTCAGGAATGGTCGCGATGTCGAGGGCGGCCACGAATTCCGCCGCGCGCTTCCTCATGTCGTCGCGATACTTGGCGTCGCGGCGCAACATGAAATCCTTCTCATGCCGGCGCATCATCAGCATGATCACCTTGAGCTGCGAATTCTGCAGCTCGTCGACCTGGCTCTCGATGCCGTGGACGGAGCCGCGCAAGCGGCCTTCGAGCCCGGACTTCTCGTCGAGGCCAAGCTTCTGCCGTTCCTCGACAACCCCGACGAAGCGCGCCTGATAGGTCTTCAGCGAGGCGTTCATTGCATCTATCCGCGCGGCCAGCTCGGGCTTGCCGAGCGCCGCGATTTTCCCGCGCAACGTCTCGATGTCGGCGGCAACCTCCTTCCCGATCTCGATCTGGCGCTGCGCCTTGGCGGCATCGCTGCGCAGCAGGAAGTCCTTCTCGGCGCGGCGTCCCTCGAGCAGCTCGACGGCGATGCGGCTGTTCAGCTCGAACACCGTGCGCGCGTTCTCGGCGGCGTCGCGATAGACGCTCATCGCGCGTTCGCCATAAAGGTGGATGCCGCCGATCAGGACGACGCCGACGACGCCAATGACGCCGATTGCAGTGATCTTGTGAGTGAGCCTGAGCGAGAAGAGCCGCATCGAGTTGCCAGAGCTGGTGGTGGCCGATGCGGTTAATGAAGCGCGAATGCGTAAAACCTTCCGTTAATTTGCGGGCACGTATGAATACGTGCATTTGTCACAATACTCGCCTTTGTGCACGATGGAGTGCACAACGGCAGTTGCACCGCAACGCTCAGCCGGTGCAAGGCGGGCCGAACCATCGCGAGGCGGCCTCAGCGGCCTCCTTTTCACCGGAGGCGTCGTCACTGGCCCATGCGACAAAGCCATCGGGGCGCAGCAGCGCGGCACTAAGACCCAATCGGTTCCTTGCGTCACCGGCCACGTAGACGATGTGCTCGTTCCAGCGGCCGGCAAGCGCGGCCAGCGACGCACGCACATCGAGGTCCAGCAAGATCCCCTTCGCACGTCTGAGGCGCTCTCCGACCGTCGTCCCGTCACGCAGCTCGAAATCGGGAGCACTGCGGCCGACCAGCGGGTGGCTGCCGCCAAGATCGTAGCGGAGCGACAGGCCACGGACGCGTTCGGCGAAATAGGTCGCGCCGTCGCGGGTCGCGACGAGATCGGCGATGATGCCCCTGAGTGCGCGCGGGCCCGGCGCCGGCTGCATGATCGCGACCTGCGCCCGCGACCAGTCGAGGATCTCAGCGCCGACGGGATGCCGCTCGTGCGAATAGCTATCCAGCAGGCCGGCCGGTGCCGATCCGCGGATGGTCGCCGCCAGCTTCCAGCCGAGATTCATCGCATCGCCGAGACCGAGATTGAGGCCTTGCCCGCCCAGCGGCGAATGGATGTGGGCTGCATCGCCCGCGAGAAGCACGCGCCCCCGGCGATAGCTGGAGGCCTGATGCGCCCGGTCGGTCCAGGTCGCGGCCCGCCGAAGCACCCTGACGGTGACATCGGTGCAGGAGACGCGGCGCAGGACGCTCTGCACATGTTCGCGCGTGAGCGGCGCGGTCCGGTGAAAGGCACCGCCGTCGAAGTCCACCATCGCGATCGTTCCCGGCCGGGCATAAGTGTACATGCCCGCCGGCGTGTCGTTGCGGCCCGCATGGAGCTTCGCGGGGTCGGCGAGCTCGACCTCGATGGAATAGCCGGTGAATTCGGGATCGGTGCCGACGAAGTCGAATCCGCCCATCTTGCGCACCGTGCTGCGGCCGCCGTCGCAACCGACGAGCCAGCGGCCGCGGAAAGTCTCCCCCGCCGCATGCACCGTCACGTCCTCGTCCGAAGCGGCAAAGGCAGTGACGCCAAAGCCGCGCCGGATCTCGGCGCCCAGACTGCATGCACGCGCGGCCAGAACGGTTTCCAGCGTTTGCATGTCGACGGCGACCGCGGCATCGGCCGGCGTCGGCAAGCGCCAGGGCCATTTCGCGGCATCGATGTCATCCTGAAAGAACTGGAGGCCGGCGAAATGACCGGCGGGCCGTCGCGCCTGCTGCATCCAGTGCGCCGCACTCCTGATCGCGCCGGAGCTCGCGCGTTGCGCTGCCACGATCTCGTCCAGCAAGCCGCGCCGGTGAAAGGCTTCGCATGTCGGGATCGACAGGCCACGCAGGCCGAACGGGAGTTGCTTCAGCGCCGAATGCGGATCCTGCGCCTGCTCCAGCACGAGGACCGAGACACCGGCGAGCCGCAGCTCGCACGCGAGAAACAGGCCGACAGGGCCCGCGCCGGCAATAATGACGTCGTGGAAATGCGAGGGTTGAGAAATCGAGAAGTGATCGCGCATGAGACGCTCCTGTGGTCGATGTTCGACCGGAGCGTTCCCAGCGCTTGAGAATCACACGGACGAACAATTGAACGCCCGCATGGCGTCCGCTGTTCGTCGTGGGGATCTCGTGCACGAGGCCAAAGACCAGAGCTTTCGTGACCGAAAGGATTTGGGCTTACCAGACCAAATCTGCCTTTTCCGACGGGGGCTGTATAATTTCCCAGCGAGGGATGCGCAATGAAAAAGGCACGGCGCCCGCGACGCCGTGCCTTTCCCATTCACGTGGCCTTGATCGGCCTGATCTTGCTCAGCTGTAGATCTCGAACAGGCCGGCGCCGCCCTGGCCGCCGCCGATGCACATGGTCACCACGCCCCACTTGGCCTTGCGGCGAGCGCCCTCCTGCAGCAGATGGCCGGTGAGACGGGCGCCGGTCATGCCGAAGGGATGGCCGATCGCGATCGAGCCGCCATTGACGTTGTACTTGGCGGGATCGATGCCGAGCTGGTCGCGGCAATACAGGCACTGGCTGGCGAAGGCCTCGTTGAGCTCCCACAGATCGATGTCGTCGATCTTGAGGCCGGTGCGCTTCAAGAGCTTCGGAATCGCGAACACCGGGCCGATACCCATCTCGTCGGGCTCGCAGCCGGCGGTGGCCCAGGCCACGAAGCGGCCGAGCGGCTTGAGACCGCGCTTCTCGGCGTCCTTGGCTTCCATCAGCACCACCGCGGCGGCGCCGTCCGAGAGCTGGCTGGCATTGCCGGCGGTGACGAACTTGCCCGGGCCCTTGACCGGCTCGAGCTTGGCAAGGCCCTCCAGCGTGGTCTCGGGGCGATTGCATTCGTCGCGGTCGACGACATAGTCGACGATGCTCTCCGCCTTGGTCTGCTTGTCGACGACCTTCATCTTGGTCTTCATCGGGACGATCTCGTCCTTGTACTTGCCGGCCTGCTGCGACGCCGCCATGCGGCGCTGCGATTCCAGCGAGAACTCGTCCTGGTATTCGCGGCTGAGCTTGTAGCGCTCGGCGACGATGTCGGCGGTGTCGATCATCGCCATGAAGATGTCGGGTGCGACCTTGAGCAGTTCAGGATCGATCGATTCCTTCGGCATGCCGCCGCCCGGCATCGAGATGCTCTCGACGCCGCCGGCGACGATGCAGTCGGCGCCGTCGGAGCGGATCGAGTTGGCGGCCATCGCGATGGTCTGCAGGCCCGAGGAGCAGAAGCGGTTCACCGAAACGCCGGCGGTGGTCTTCGGCAGGCCGGCGAGCAGCGCGGCCTGGCGGCCGATGTTCGGCGCGCCATGGGCGCAATTGCCGAGATAGCAGTCCTCGACATAGTCCTTCTCGACGCCGGCGCGATCCACGGCATGCTTGATGGCGTGCGCCGCGAGCGACATCGGCGGCGTGATGTTGAATCCGCCGCGGCCGGATTTCGCCAGGCCGGTGCGCGCATAGGAAACGATGACGGCTTCACGCATTTTCTTGCCTCCCTTGAAGGTTACGTTGATGACAGCTCGGAAGCAGTCTTCGTACACATGGGGACGCAAGGCAACAGAAATAGGCAGCAACAAATACCGCGCTGCGGAACGACCCGATATCATCGCCTGCCGCTCGACAGCCGTATCTTGATAGCTCCGTAGAGTGCGCTGGCGGCAGGCGACAGCGTGTCGTTGCGCCGCCGCACCAGGGCGATCGTGCGGTACAGGACCCGATCGACCAGCGGCACCTCGACCAGGCCGGTCGCGACTGAGGTCGCGTTCATCGCCGCGAGCAGGATTGCCGCGCCGACATTGTCGCTCGCCAGCGCGATCGCGCTCGGCGTGCTCTCGACCACGAAACGGCCTCGCGTCTCCAGCCGCGGCCTTGACGAGCTGCGCTTCGACGATGCGGCGGTTGCCGCTGGCGCCGAGGTTCGAGAAGAGGACGAAATTCCATCAGCTCTGGTGCGATCGCTCGATAGATCCGAGACGAAACAACCGCGGTTGTGATGGAGGACGGCGAGCCCTTGCGAAACCAGAACCTTGAGCGCCTCGCGCACCGGGGTATGGCTAACGCCGAACTCGGCCGCGATCTCGTCCTCTCTCCGCTGCAGATCGCGTCTCGATGAGCGTCGACGATCATCTCCGTACAGCCTACGGCTCGCAGAGCATAAATAGGAAATAGCTCGCTAAAATTGGAAAAGGACCGAACATCTTCGCTCCTCATTTCGGACTATCGCTGAGCTCTAGAGCGCGTTCGACCGAGGTTTCAAATCGAATAGAGAAGGTGGGTCGGCTATGGACGACGATTGGTGGCTACAGGGATCGTTGAGCATGGCGAACGCCAACCTGGCTGCCGTGCGAAACAGCGCTGCTGTGTTTCTTGAGGGGCTGTCGGCTTGCACTTCCGATAGGCGAGAGCGTTGGACTCTCGAGTGGATAACTGTCGGTGATCGATACCATGCATCTGCCGAAGCCGCCTTCGAGAACAACCTGCGAGATTTAGCCATTGAATTATGGCTTTCCGCACTCACTGCATTCGAGGTGGCGAGGCAGCTCGCCTGTTCGGAGAACCCAGCCGGCGTAAATGTTTCCAACGCGATCGAGAGAAGTTTTACTGCCCTAAGGTCTTGTGCACCTCAACGAGTCGAACGGGTCGAGATCGAGCTTTTCGATCGCGTGTATTCCGTCGGCTATTTTTGCCCGACGGCACACCACGAACGACCGGGACCTGTGGCAATTGTTATTAGCGATGAGGAGTCCTCTCCCGAGGCAGTGGTAGCTCGCCTATTACCTGCCGTAAATAATCGTATCTTGTCGCTTATGGTTGTCAGCGGTGAAGATGTATCGAAGCATCGTATGCTCAAACCCGAGGCCTTCTTGGCGATTTGGCTAGACTATTTGCAATGTCGACCGGACGTTGACGCCGACCGAATGGCTGTCGACGGCGAGGGAATGGCCGCAAGTTATGCGACGTGCATAGCCGCATCCGATCGCAGGGTAGCGGCAGCAGTATGCGATGGCGGCCTCTGGGCTTCGCTCCGTCATCGAGCCAACGTGGCCTGGATGACCGGAGTTTGGGATTTGGTCAGCGAGAGCGCGCGAACGTCCCTTCTGCCGTTGGTGCACCGAATTCCGTGCCCAATTTTCATTGTTGTGGGTGGCCGAGCGCCGCTCGACGAGCAAAATGCGCTTGAATTTAAAGCAGGCTGCAAGCTTGCTGGATGGGACTGCTCTGTCGTGGTATCTCAAGTCGCAGGCGAAGTTGAAAACTTCGTTATA
Organism: Bradyrhizobium sp. UNPF46; assembly: GCF_006658625.1. NCBI lineage: Bacteria > Pseudomonadati > Pseudomonadota > Alphaproteobacteria > Hyphomicrobiales > Nitrobacteraceae > Bradyrhizobium > Bradyrhizobium sp. UNPF46. The sequence continues at coordinate 125,291 of NZ_LFJB01000027.1, read as the reverse complement.
AACGACGACCTTACCCTCGACTGGCTCGAACAGAAGCTACAATTACGTCGGTAAGTCCGTCCTTGGACTTGTAGAAGAGCAGCTGGATTGAAAAGCTGTAGTTCTCCCCTAAGTCTGAGAGGTGACGGTTTCTTGCTCAAGCAATATCTATGGCTAGTAGCCGGGATGCCAACCTGCCATTTTTCGCAATAGCCGCTAAGGACACATTTAGCTCCGCCAGGGATTTCTCGTCGAATTCGTTGAACATCGTCGAATTGAGAGCGAGCTTTCTCTTTGCGAGTTTAGCAAGCTCCGTCTTTGCTTTAGCCGTAAGTGACATCAAAACGTAACGCCCGTCGTCTGCACGGGGCTGTCGTGAAAGCAGTCCGCGCTTCTCGAGGCTCTTCGTTTGGTTGGTGACGAATGGCTGATAGAATTGCAATTTCTGCGCGATGTCCACACCTGCGACACCGCGTCCATCATCCAACTCTTCGACCGCCATCAAGATCAACCATTGCGGCTCGGTTATTTGGAGGAGCTCGGCCCAGCTTTTGTGGATCTCCTCTAGGTGCGAGTAAATCTCTCTTATGTTCCAAATGAAGTCCTTGATTGCTCGGTCAGGCTTCTTTTCGGTCATGTCAATTCCGACGTGTAGGGAGGGCGGCCGCGAGGTGTTCTAGCTAGATTCTTCCGGCCCGTCTCCAATGTTTCCAGAGTTCATCGAGATGGCCCATGCTGTCCTTAAGCACCTGCCGGCTCTATTGTTGACAAAAGTACTTAATTATCATAATCACATTGGTGTTTAGGAGCGCTTCTTAAATACCACGCCACTAAACCTCCAAAGAAACCCCCGGGGTGCCCACCGGGGGTTTCTCGCGTTCAAATGCCTATAATTTCCGGATATTTCAGCAAAAGTCGCCGCGTGGCCCATCGGCAACAGGCCGGCAGGGATATGTGCTTATGGAAGATAATTAATTGCGGTAATTAATTTTCGGGATTACGTAGAGTGGGTGCGATGGAGGGGGACACCTCGAAGTCGTTTCCGTTCCGCATCCGGAGATCGGATTCGAGCGGACTGCCAATTGAGGAGGGGCGCGCTTCCAAAGCGTAAGGGCTCCGCCAATACAAACCTGGAGGGTAAAGCAAATGAAGTTGACGAAGAGCCTTTTGCTCGGTTCGGTGGTGGGGCTGGTCGCGGTTGGCGGAGCGCGGGCGGCCGATCTCCCTGTGAAGGCCAAGCCGGTCGAATACGTGAAGATCTGCTCCCTGTACGGTGCGGGTTTCTTTTACATCCCGGGCACCGATACCTGCATCAAGCTGGGCGGTTACCTGCGCGTTGATCTCGCGCTGAACACGAACTCGGACTACAATGGTCAGTTCACCTCGGCCAACGGTGCGCGCAACCGCCTGACGAACTACTACACGATGCGCGCTCGTGAAGATCTCAACATCGACACGCGTACCGCGAGCGAATACGGCGTCATCCGTACCTTCTTCGACGGCGTGTTCTCCTGGACGACCGGCAACTATTCCGGCAGCGGCAGCAGCACCGGCTCCACCGTCTATAGCGGTAACCTGGGCCTCAACACCTCAGGTACGACGGCTTCGCTCGTCGGTTCCTCGGTGAACGGAACCGATGGCAACACCTCGGCCGGCTCGCTCGGCGTGTACTATGCCTTCATCCAGTTCGCCGGCTTCACGATGGGCAAGGCCGTGTCGCAGTTCGATGCACCCTGGACCAATTATCCCGGCAACAACTATGACGGTCTTGTCGGCGGTAGCGGCACGGTCACTGGTGTGACGCAGTTGGCCTACACGGCCGACTTCGGACAGGGCGTGACGGCCGCGCTCTCGGTTGAAGATGCGACCGCCTATTATCAAGCGGGAAATATCAATATGTCCGGCGCCTCTTCGGCTGGGATTCTTGGCGGTTCATACGGCTCCAACGACACCGGCGGTAGCCGTTCGCCGAACCTGACAGCTATGGTCCGCGTCGATCAGGCCTGGGGTCTGTTCCAGGCGTCGGTGGCTGCGCATGACAACCACGTCGCCTATTACGGCGCGACTGAGACGACCGGGCATCCCGACGACAAGTGGGGTTGGGCGATTCAGCTCGCTCTGTCGATCAAGAATATCCCGACCGGTCCGGGTGACGTGATCAACATCTCGGGCGTCTACACCGACGGTGCAACCCGTTACAACTTCCAGAATCTGGCGGGTAGCAGCTACTCGATGTTCGGTAGTTCAAGCAGCGCCTACGGCAGCATCGGCTTTGCTTCTGCCCCGGACACCGTGTTCGTCACTGGGAGCCAGCAGGAAACCGTCAAGACCTGGGGCTTCCGTGGTGCCTACACACACAACTGGAATCCCTCCTGGAACACCGCGCTCTACGGCGCTTACGCTCAAGCCCAGTACGGCACGCTCGCCAAGACCACGATCTGCGGCGCGAATGGCAACGGTGGCGTGTTCGGTTCGCTCGCCGGCGTTACCGGATGTAACCCGGACTTTGCGATTGGCCAGCTGGGTATCATCACCCGCTGGACTCCCGTCAAGAACCTGACGTTCTCGGCGGACCTCGCCTGGACCCATCTCGACCAGAAGTACTCCGGCACAGTAAACGCCTCCGCCTTCGGCGTGCAGGGCAAACCTGCGGCGACCTATGAATTGAAGGACCAGGACACCTTGACTCTGCTCCTGCGCGCTCAGCGCAACTGGTAAGTTCGGTCTAGCGGACCAGACGGAAGAGCCCCGGCGGGAAACCTCCTGGGCTCTTCTTCTGCGGATACCATTTGAATTTCGTCTCAAGAACCCACTCGCGACGCAATCCTGTCGACAATCCGGCGCGGCTTTATGGGTTCGACCGCTGACGCTACCGCAGTAGCGCCAGCGCGTTCCGCCAATAGGCCTCAGAACGTCAGCGCCTTGGCCTGCTTGACCTGCGGCAGGGCCTGCACCTTGGCGAGCAGGTCGGCCGGCACCGCGCCGTCGACCTCGACGAGGGCGATGGCATCGCTGCCGGGCGCGACGCGGCCGAGATGGAAGGTGGCGATGTTGAGCTTGGCGTCGCCGAGCAGGCTTGCGAACCTGCCGATGAAGCCCGGCTTGTCCTCGTTGGTCACGTAGATCATCGACTTGCCGAACTCGGCGTCGACCCGGATGCCCTTGATGTCGACGAGACGCGGCTTGCCGTCGGCATAGACGGTGCCCGAGACCGACCGCTCCTGCCGCTCGGTGGTAACGGTGACGGTGATCAGGCTCTCATAGTCGCTCTGGGCGGCGCGGACGATCTCGTCCACCACCATGCCGCGCTCCTTGGCGATGACGGGCGCGGACACCACGTTGATCTCGCCCAGCATCGGCCGCAGCAGGCCCGACAGCACGGCCGAGGTGATCGCCTTGATCTTCATCTCGGCGACGTGGCCCTCATAGGTGATCTCGACCTTGAGGATGCCGCTCTCGGTGAGCTGGCCGGCGAACGAGCCGAGCTTCTCGGCGAGCGAGATGAACGGCTTCAGCTTCGGCGCTTCTTCCGCCGTGATCGAGGGGAAGTTGACCGCGTTCGAGATCGCGCCCGTGAGCAGGTAGTCCGACATCTGCTCGGCGACCTGAAGCGCGACGTTCTCCTGCGCCTCGGTGGTGGAGGCGCCGAGATGCGGCGTGCAGATCACGTTGGGATGGCCGAACAGGACGTTCTTGGTCGCGGGCTCCTCGACGAAGACGTCGAAGGCGGCGCCGGCGATGTGCTTGGAGTTGAGCGCATCGACCACCGCCTGCTCGTCGACCAGACCGCCGCGGGCGCAGTTGATCAGGCGCACGCCCTTCTTCATCTTGGCGATCGCGGCCGCGTCGATGATGTTCTTGGTCTTCTCGGTGAGCGGCGTGTGCAGCGTGATGAAGTCGGCGCGCTTGAGCAGATCGTCGAGCTCGACCTTCTCGACGCCAATGTCCTTGGCGCGCTCCGGCGACAGGAACGGGTCGAACGCGACCACCTTCATGCGCAGGCCGAGTGCGCGGTCGGCGACGATCGAGCCGATGTTGCCGCAGCCGACGACGCCCAGCACCTTGCCGGTGATCTCGACGCCCATGAAGCGGTTCTTCTCCCACTTGCCGGCCTGGGTCGAGGCGTCGGCCTGCGGGATCTCGCGGGCCAGCGCCAGCATGAGAGTAATCGCGTGCTCGGCAGTCGTGATCGAATTGCCGAACGGCGTGTTCATCACGATGATGCCCTTGGCCGTCGCGGCGGGGATCTCGACATTGTCGACGCCGATGCCGGCGCGGCCGATCACCTTCAGCTTCGCCGCCTTCTCGAGGATCTTGGCGGTCGCCTTGGTCGCGGAGCGGATCGCGAGGCCGTCGTAATTGCCGATGATCTCGGCAAGCTTGTCCTTGTCCTTGCCGAGATTGGGCTGGAAGTCGACCTCGACGCCGCGATCCTTGAAGATCTGCACGGCAGCGGGCGAGAGGGCGTCGGAGATGAGAACTTTGGGCTTGGTCATGGGATGTCTTCCTTCACACCCTCCCCTGGAGGGGGAGGGTCGGCGCGAAGCGCCGGGGTGGGGTGAAGCTGCAACAGAGAGAATCGCCGGTGCGCCGTGTGGAGAGATCACCCCACCCCGCCGCACCTGACGGTGCGTCGACCCTCCCCCTCCAGGGGAGGGTCAGAACATCAGGCTGCCTTGGCGAGCTGCGCCTTGGTCTCGGCGAAGGCCCAGTCGATCCACTGCGTCAGGATCTCGACGTCCTTGGCCTCGACGGTGGCGCCGCACCAGATGCGCAGGCCGGCCGGCGCATCGCGGTAGTAGGCGAAGTCGTAACCGGCGCCTTCCTTTTCGATCAGCGCGACCAGCTTCTTCGAGAACTCCGCCTGGGCGTCGTCCGAGAGCGAGGTGATCGCGGGATCGGTGAACTTCAGGCACACCGAGGTGTTGGAGCGGATCGAAGCGTCCTTGGCCAGGAAGTCGATCCACGGCGTCTTCGCCTTCCAGTCGGCGAGCACCTTGGTGTTGGCGTCGGCACGCGCGATCAGCGCCTTGAGGCCGCCGATCGACTTGGCCCAGTTCAGCGCGTCGAGATAGTCCTCGACGCAGAGCATCGACGGCGTGTTGATGGTCTCGCCGACAAAGATGCCTTCGTTGATCTTGCCGCCCTTGGTCATGCGGAAGATCTTCGGCAGCGGCCAGGCCGGCTTGTAGGTCTCGAGGCGCTCGACGGCGCGGGGCGAGAGGATCAGCATGCCGTGCGCGGCTTCGCCGCCGAGCGCCTTCTGCCAGGAGAAGGTGACGACGTCGAGCTTGGCCCAGTCGAGCGGCTGCGCGAATGCGGCCGAGGTGGCGTCGCAGATGGTCAGGCCTTCGCGGGTCGCACTGATCCAGTCGGCATTCGGCACGCGCACGCCGGAGGTGGTGCCGTTCCAGGTGAAGACGACGTCGCTCTTGGGATCGACCTTGGAGAGGTCGGGGATTTCACCATAGGCTGCGTTGAGCTTGGTGACGTCCTTGAGCTTCAATTCCTTGACGATGTCGCTGACCCAGCCTTCGCCGAAGGATTCCCAGGCGAGTGTGGTGACGGGCCGCGCACCGAGCAGCGACCACAGCGCCATCTCGACCGCCCCGGTATCGGAGGCCGGCACGATGCCGATGCGGTAATCGGCGGGCACTTCAAGCACTTCGCGAGTTAGATCGATCGCGAGCTTGAGCTTGGTCTTGCCGACCTTCGCGCGATGCGAGCGGCCGAGCGCTGCGTCCTTGAGATTTTGGGCGTTCCAGCCGGGGCGCTTGGCGCAGGGGCCGGAGGAGAAATGCGGCACGTTCGGCCGCGAAGCGGGCTTCGCTACAGTCATAGTCTACCCTTCCAGATAGTAAGCCTCCCGTTGGGGGGAGGTGTCCCGCCGCGGCTGATACGGGAAACGGGTAGTTCAGTCAAGGAAGTTCCGGGGCTTCACGCGCGAGTGATGGCGCCTCGGGGGCAATATCCGGTGATTCCACCACGGCAAGCGCATTCAGCAAGTCCGTGGCATCGCTGATCAATTGCGCGGCCCGCCGACGGCTGCCGACTTTCAAAATGCGTTTGTCATTGGCCAGCACGACGTAGTCGTTGCCGACCTTGATGATGGAATAGCTTGTCATCGAAATCCCCGAACCGACCGAGCTCGGTGCCCGACGCTGCCCTAGCACCGTTCGTTCCCCGTTCAACATGAACGACAGCTGGGTAGTTTACCGGCTCTTAACATGAACGAACGCGCGATCCGATTTCGCTGTTCGAGCAACGGGCGCGGGATGCTGGCTCAAAAGCGGACAGTCATACCGACGTGGCTGCCTGTGAATCCGAGCCGCTTGTAGAAGCGTTGCGCGTCGACGCGGCTCGCATGCGTCAGCAGCTCCACGAGATTGCAGCCACGCGCCTTCGCTTCCGTCACCGCCCATTGCACCAACTGCTCGCCGATGCCGCGGCTGCGGCAATCGGTGGCGACACGCACGTCCTCGAGCAGACCGCGCACGCCGCCTTGCGAGCTGATGCCAGCAAGGACGGCGAGTTGCAGGCAGCCGACCACCCTGCCCTCGCTCTCGGCGACGACGAGCGTCAGGTTCGGATCGCGCTCGACGCGCTCGAATGCCGCGTAATAAGGCGCGGGCAGCGGATCCTCGACGCGCTCGCGGGCGCGCCCGAGATGGTCGTCGGCGAGCATCGCCACGATCGCCGGAACGTCCTCGCGGCGCGCGGGACGGATCGAGACGGACTTGTCGTTCATACGGGAAACTCCGGAGTCAGCGTGCCGGCGGCAGACCGAGAATGGCCTCGACTTCGTCAATCCAACGGCGAAGCGAAGCGTACCGGCCGAGATCGAAGCCGCCCTCATGCGCCACGCGGGTATAGGCGAGCAGCGAGATGTCGGCGAGCGATACCGCCTCGCCGGCAAAGAAGCGGCTGCCTGAAAGATGCTGCTCCATGCGGTCCAGTGCCGCATAGCCGCGCTTGACCTTTTCCGGATCGAGCTCGGAGGCGTCCTTGCCGAGATAGACGAGAAGGAAGCGGCACACTGCGATATAGGGCTCGTGGCTGTATTGCTCCCAGAACAGCCATTCGTCCATCTTGGCGGCCGTGAAGGCGTCGCGCGGGACGAGTGCGCTGTCGCGGGCGAGATAGCGGATGATGGCATTGGACTGCGCCAGCGTGCGGCCGTCGTCGAAGGCGACGGTGGGCACCTGGCCGGCACCGTTCATCGCGAGGAATTGCGGCGTGCGGGTCTCGCCCTTGCGGGTGTCGACCTCGATCCACTGATAGGGCAATGCGAGCTTGTCGCACACCCACTTCACCTTCAGGCAATTTCCGGAATTGCTGTCGCCGTAGATCTTCATCGCTCCGCCCCGCTTTGGAGCGACAGAGCATCAGGACGACGCAGCCGTGTCAACCGGCTGCAAACGCGGGCCTAGAATTTGTAACCGGCGCCGACGCGGAAATTGTTCAGGTTGACGGAGATGTTCTTGGCGTTCGAGAAGCCGACATGCTCCCACTCGCCGCGCAGGATCACGCAGTCGAGCAGCGCGTATTCGATACCGATGCCGCCCGTCCATCCATAGATGAAGCTGTTCACGCGCTGCTCGGTCTGCGTCATCGTGCCGGAGCCGATGGTCGTACGCGTCGTGACGCCGGTGTTGGGATCGGTGAAGTCGTCGTACTTCAGATACGACACCGTCGCGAACCTCGACACGTCGGCGCGTCCGATCGCAAGGCCGCCGAACGCATAAGGCATGAAGTCTCCGCCGGACCAACCAATCCGACCTCGGAAGGTCGCATAGTCCTTGAGCTGCAACGCAGCGCCGCCGCCGAGAGTCGTGTTGTAGGTGTAGAGGTGATTGGTCGGCGCGGTTTCACCGGCGATCAACCGCGTCATGGAATCGCTTGCGGTGCTGCCGAGATTGTTCATGTAGCTGTAATTGGCTTCGACGCCCATCACGGCGTCGTAGAATTGCCAGTTGCGGCCGACATAGGCACCGAACCCCGTGGCCTGGACGTGGTTCTTCGGCAACAACGACCACCCTCCAACCGGAGCCTGCAGGATGCTGTCGCGCAGCATGAAATCCGTCATCGATTTCGGCGCGCGACTGAAGTCCATCTCGGCCGTGGCATATCCAAACTGACCGCCGACGTAGAAGCCATCCCAATTGACGGAGGACTTCGACAGACCGTCGGTAAAGCCGCCGCGCAGGATCGGCAGATCCGGCATGTCAGCCGCGTGCGCGGCAGACACCGTCCCCAACATCACCGCCGCCAACAAAAGCCCACGCATCGCAACGCTCCATCGAACTCGAACTTTCGCTCGTGATCATGGCTCGTTAACCTTAACCAATGGTTGCGTCGGGCGCCTTCGTCGCTACTCGCCATGAAAAATACGCAAAGCAAAACGGCGCGGGATGATCCCGCGCCGTTAAGAAGTCCTAACCGATGAGGCTGACGATCAGCCCTTGGTGACCAGCGGCGGCGGCATGTAGGCCGGCGGGCTGTTGAGGTCCCAGCGCACGCCGAGCTTGATGTCGTGCGAGGTGAGCTCCTTGATCTTGATCGAGGTCGGGCCGGAAGCGCTGTTGTCGAACAGGCGGTAGTTACCGGGCGCGGCGTCGCCGAGGTTCATGTAGCTGTAGGCCAGTTCGACGGTGAACCCGGGATTGACCTTGTAGGCAAGACCGGCGTGAGCGGCCCAGGCGAAATTCCACTTACCGTTGTCGGCGAAGTAGGCGACGCTGTTGTTGAGCAGCGGGTTGTAGGACACGCCGTCGTCACGGAAGCCGCTGATCTTGTTGTACGAGCCGCCGACACCGGCACCGATGAACGGGGTGATGCACCACCAGGTGCCGAGGTCGACATAGGCGTTGGCCATCACGACCCACTCGGACTTGCTGCCGCTGTAATTGTTGACGCCGACGAAGCCGGGGCCGACGACGTTGTCGCTGCCGTGCAGGTTGGATTTGCCACGGTACTGGCCGATCACGTCGGCGCGGAACCAGTTGTTGAAGCGATAGCCGACGCCGAGATCGAACAGCCCAGCCGAGTCGAAGCCGAGGCCTTCCGTCGACTTCGAATATCCGGCCGGCAGGGCGCTATCGATGCGCTTGGCGCTCTGATTGGTCATGCCGACGTCACCGCGCAGATACCAGCCGCCGAAATCGGCGGGCGGAGCGGGCGGCGCGTACATCGGAGGGGGCGGGGCGATCGGCATGTCGGCGGCGAACGCCATCGACGAGATCAGGGTTGCCGCACCCGCGGCAAGGAGAGACTTAACGCTACGCATTGGCTTCGTCCTTATGGCCGGTGAGGCTCAATACGATCGCCTCACGTTCTGGAAACTCACGGACGGGACGATGCCATCAAATGTTTAAGCGCCACTTAACCCTAATTTTTAAGGTTGATTTTTTCTGACTGCTCGCGCGGACGGATGGAAAGCGTTGCAAAAACGCATCGCCTCGCGCCAGCAATTGCTAACGATGTGTGAAGCTGCGCTGCAACGAGAGAGGAAAAATTAACGCACGTGCCGCGGCAGCTTGGGCAGGAACACCGCAAGCAGGCCGATCGCCGGCAGATAGGCACAGACCTGGTAGACGAACTCGATCGAGGTGTGGTCGGCGAGCTTGCCGAGCACGGCGGCCCCCAGCCCTCCGATGCCGAAGGCGACGCCGAAGAACACGCCCGAGATCATGCCGAAGCGATGCGGCACCAGTTCCTGCGCGAACACGATGATCGACGACGTCGTGGAGGAGATGATGAGGCCGATGACGACGCTGAGCACGGCGCTCGCATGGAGGCCGGCATAGGGCAGCGCCAGCGTGAACGGCAGCGCGCCCAGGATCGAGATCCAGATCACGATCTTGCGGCCGAAGCGATCGCCAAGAGGACCGCCGAAGAACGCACCGACCGCATTCGCCGCAAGGAAGATGAAGAGATAGATCTGGGCGGCCTGGGTCGACACGCCGAAACGGTCGATCAGATAGAAGATGTAGTAGCTCGACAGGCTCGAGACGTAGAGCTGCTTGGAGAACAGCAGCGCCACCAGCACGAGCAGCGCGAGCACGACGCGGCGCGAGCTCGGCGCGTCGGGATGGGCCTGAACCGCCGCCGTCTTCTTGGCCTTGATCTGCGGCGCATACCAGCGGCCGATGCGCCAGAGGATGAGGATCGCCAGGAACGCGATCGAGGAGAACCAGGCGATGCTGCCCTGCCCGAACGGCACCACGATCAGCGCCGCCAGCACCGGCCCCATCGAGGTGCCGAAACTGCCGCCGAGCTGAAACACCGATTGCGCAAAGCCGTAGCGGCCGCCGGAAGCGAGCCGCGCGATGCGCGCCGATTCCGGGTGAAACACCGCCGAGCCGAGGCCGACGAAGGCCGCCGCAACGAGGATGACGAGGTATTGCTGCGCGACGCTGAGCAGCAGCAGGCCGAAGAAGGTCGAGGCCATGCCGATCGCCAGCGAATAAGGCTGCGCCTTCTTGTCGGTGTAGTGCCCGACCACCGGCTGCAGCAGCGAGGCCGTGAACTGGAAGGCCAGCGTGATCATGCCGATCTGCGCGAAGTCGAGCGCGTAGGTGTCCTTCAGGATCGGATACACCGAGGCGATCAGCGACTGCATGGTGTCGTTGAGGAAGTGCGAGACGCTGATGCCGGCGAGCACGACATAGGCCGGCCCCGCTGCCTTGGCAGCGGCGGGCGCGACGTCGGCGACGACGACGGGCTCGGTCAGCGTTTCCTCTGAGACGACGACAGGCTTGTTCAACGCAGCATCCCGGCGCGGCCGATTGCCGCGACCTCGTAGGTACGATGCAGGCGGCGGAGGAACCAGCGCCAATCGCAAATGGCTGGGATGCGTCTCTTACCCTCTCCCCTTGTGGGAGAGGGTGGCTCGCCGCGCAGCGGCGAGACGGGTGAGGGGTCTGCCTCCGCGAGCACATCTCTCGCAGTTGAGTTCGAGGAGACAACCCCTCATCCGGCGCTTCGCGCCACCTTCTCCCACAAGGGGAGAAGGAAGAACTCAGGCCGCGGCCTGGCCCAGCGCGGAGACGATGGTGTCGACGACGTCCTCGACCAGGATGCGGTCCTCGCCCTCGCCCATGACGCGGATCACCGGCTCGGTGCCGGAGGAGCGGATCAGGAGGCGGCCGTGGCCGTTGAGGCGCTTCTCGCCGTCGGAGATTGCCGATTTGACGTCGGAATCGTCGAGCGGCTTGCCGCCCTTGTGGCGGACGTTCTTGAGGATCTGCGGCAGCGGATCGAAGCGGTGGCAGACTTCCGAAACCGGCCGGCGCAGCTTCTGCACCACCGCGAGCACCTGCAGCGCCGCGACGAAGCCGTCGCCGGTGGTGGCGTAGTCGGACAGGATGATGTGGCCCGACTGCTCGCCGCCGAGATTGTAGCCGCCGCTCAGCATCTGCTCGAGCACGTAGCGATCACCGACCGGCGTGCGCACGAGATCGAGCCCCTGCCCTTTCAGGAAGCGCTCCAGCCCGAGATTGGACATCACGGTGGCGACGATGCCGGGACGCGACAGCCGGCCGTCTTCCTTCCAGCTCTGCGCGATCACCGCGAGCAGCTGGTCGCCGTCGACGATGTGGCCGCGCTCGTCGACCAGGATGACGCGATCGGCATCACCGTCGAGCGCAATGCCGATGTCGGCGCGCATCTCGCGCACCTTCTTCGACAGCGCCTCCGGCGAAGTCGAGCCGCATTCCTTGTTGATGTTGAAGCCGTCGGGTTCGACCCCGATCGGCACGACGTCGGCACCCAATTCCCACAGCGCTTCCGGCACCACCTTGTAGGCCGCGCCGTTGGCGCAATCGATCACGACGCGCAGGCCGTCCAGCGACAGATCGCGCGGCAGCGTGCGCTTGGCGAATTCGATGTAGCGGTCATGCACGCCGTCGATACGGCGGGCCCGGCCGAGGCTCGCGCTTTGTGCGAGACGCTTGTCGATGGGCTCGTCGAGCAGTTGCTCGATCTGCCGCTCGACGTCGTCGGAAAGCTTGAAGCCTTGCGGCCCGAACAGCTTGATGCCGTTGTCCTCGAACAGATTGTGCGAGGCCGAGATCATGACGCCGAGGTCGGCGCGCATCGACTTGGTCAGCATCGCGACCGCCGGCGTCGGCATCGGGCCGACCAGCAGCACGTCCATGCCGACCGAGGTGAAGCCCGCCACCATGGCGTATTCGATCATGTAGCCTGACAGACGGGTGTCCTTGCCGATCACGACCCGGTGGCGATGGTCGCCGCGTTGAAACGCAAGGCCCGCGGCCTGGCCGACCTTGAGCGCGAGCTCCGGCGTGATCAGTCCGTTGGCGCGGCCCCGAATCCCGTCCGTCCCGAAATATTTGCGACTCATATCGTCCCCCAACGCAACAACCAGGGGATCCCCTCGACAACCACGGGATGCCCGAACGGACCCCGCATCCCTGATTTGCTGGCGTCTTATAAGCCTTGCGCGGCTAACTTGGCTTCAAAAAATATGATGAATCATTACGGAACCGGGTACGCGACCGTCCCGGTAACGCATTGTTAACACTGTATTTCCTGCGATAACGTCGGAATGAGGCGGAACCGGCCCTAGCCGCTGCGCTTCACATGGCCGTCCTGGCGGCTCGGCGCCGGCTGGGTGACGTTGACGGGATCGGACCCCGGAAAGGTCTCCTCCAGCCCCTCTTCCAGGGCTTCCTCGAGATCATGCTTTTCCTTGATCTCTTCCGGCGAAGGTCCGGCGTGCGGCTTGGTCATGGCGCTCTCCTGCAAAACCTTCTGCAAACGATTTGGCTGCGCATCCAACCATGCTAGATGACCCCGAAATCTTCCGATGCAAGACTGTTGGGTCAAGGACGGGCCGGGGAACGATCATGAAACATATCACCTGTATCGACGATCTTCGCGCGCTGCATAAACGCCGCGTGCCGAAGGCCTTCTTCGACTATTGCGACCGCGGCTCCTATGCCGAGGAGACGCTGCGCGCCAATCGCGAGGACATGCAGGCAATCAAGTTCCGCCAGCGCATCCTGGTCGACGTCTCCAAGCGCGACACCTCGACCACGATTCTCGGCGAGCCCTCGACCATGCCGCTGATGCTGGCGCCCGTCGGCCTGCTCGGCATGCAGCATGGCGACGGCGAGATCCACGCCTGCCGCGCCGCGCAGGCCGCCGGCATCCCGTTCACGCAATCGACCATGTCGATCTGCTCGATCGAGGACATCGCCGCCAATGTCGAGAAGCCGTTCTGGTTCCAGCTCTACGTGATGAAGGACCGCGGCTTCATCAAGGAACTGATCCAGCGCGCGATGGCGGCCAAGTGCAGCGCGCTGGTGCTCACCGTGGACCTGCAGGTGATCGGCCAGCGCCACCAGGACATCAAGAACGGCATGACGGTGCCGCCGGAATGGTCGCTGTCGAAGCTGCTGGATTTCGCCAGCAAGCCGGCCTGGGTGTCGGGCGTGCTCCAGGGCAAGCGCCGCACCTTCGGCAATCTCGCAGGTCACCTGAAGGTCAGCGACGACATCACCTCGCTGTCGACCTGGATCAACTCGCAGTTCGACACCTCGCTGAACTGGAACGACATCGAGTGGATCCGCTCGATCTGGCCCGGCAAGCTGATCCTGAAGGGCATCCTCGACGTCGAGGACGCCGAGCTCGCCGCAAAGACCGGCGCGCAGGCGCTGGTGGTCTCCAACCATGGCGGCCGTCAGCTCGACGGCGCGCCGTCCTCGATCGAGGTGCTGCCGGAGATCGCCGATGCCGTCGGTGACAAGATGGAGATCATGTTCGACGGCGGCATCCGCTCCGGCCAGGACGTGATGCGCGCGCTCGCGCTCGGTGCCAAGTCCTGCATGATCGGCCGCGCCTATGCCTATGGCCTCGGCGCCGGCGGCCAGGCCGGCGTCGCCAAGGCGATCGACATCATCCAGAAGGAATTGCTCACCACCATGGGCCTGTGCGGCGTCAACAAGATCGACGAGATCGACGATCAGATCATTGCGGTGTGAGGCGTCTGCCGGGATGCAGCAGCAGTAATCACTGTCGTCCCGGACAAGCGCGCCCGAAGCGCGCGAAGATCCGGGAACCATAGCCACAGGCGGGTGTGGCTACGAGGACTCGGAGTGACCTGCTTCGCGTAACAACTTTTTCCTGTGGTTATGGGTCCCGGATCTGCGCTGACGCTTGTCCGGGACGACGGCGAAGGTGTGGCTGTAGCTCCGCTCACATCGGCGGCGTCAGGCCGTCGCGGCCGACGCTGACGCGGTTGGTCTCGAACGAGCCGTCCGGCAATTGCTTCATGAAGGCGATGACCTTGGCGCCCGGCTTCAACTCGGATTTGTCGCTCGGCACGAAGGTCACCACCGGCGTGTTGTCGGCGACGAAGACTTTCTTCTCACCGTCCTTGTACTTGACGAGCAGCGTATGACCGTCATTGCCGACGACGCTTTCCGCCACCGTCGCATTGGTCATGCTCGAATTCGGCTTGAGGTCCCAGGGCCGCGAGCCCTCGCCGGTGCCGCGCATGCTCTCCGGAAAGACGTGCACCTCGACGGCGTTCTGGCCGCCGTCCGGTCCCGGCACCGTGGTGGCACCGATGAACGAGCCCGGCTTGATGTCGGCGAGTGAAATCTTGGTAATGCCAGATACGTTCACGTCCGCAGCGATGTGAAGCTTGACGTCCTCGCCACTGCGCGACTTGACCTGCATCGTGTCGCCGTTGACGGCTTCAATGGTGCCGCGCACCCGCGTCGGCACCGGCGCCCTTTGGGCGAAGGCGCAGTAAGTCGAGACGGCCACCATCGCGACGGCGATCAGTGGACGTGTGAAAGTTGCACGTTGAATGGCCATAACGGTCTCCGATTGTCCCACGACGGTAGAACTCCGGAGATAGGGTGCTATTCGCCGCGCCCCTCTCAAGTCTTTGTGAGATCGGCCTCGACCAGCGCCCGCAACTCGGCGGTGACCTCCGGCCGCCGGCCGAACCACAGCTCGAAGCCGCGCACCGCCTGATGCAGCAGCATGCCGAGCCCGTCGGCGGTCTTCAGGCCACGCGCAGTTGCGGCGGCGAGCAGCGGCGTCACCAACGGCACATAGACGAGATCGGCGACGACCGCAGCCTGCGGCAGGCGCGCGACGTCGATATCCAGTGACGGCTGGCCGTGCATGCCGAGCGAGGTCGTGTTCACGAGAAGTTTGGCGCGCGGCAGCACGTCGTCGATCGCGTTCCATGTCACGGGATGCACGTTCGGCCCGAACTGCTGCGCCAGCGTCTCGGCTCGCGCGATGGTGCGGTTGGCGAGATGCACGCGCTTGATGCCGCGCTCGAGCAACCCGAACACGACCGCACGCGAGGAGCCGCCGGCGCCCAGCACCAGCGCCTCGTCGGCTGCGTCCCAGCCAGGCGCGCTGGCATCGAGATTATTGATGAAGCCTTCGACGTCGGTGTTGGTCGAGCGCAGCTCGCCGTCGGCAAACCAAAGCGTATTGGCCGCGCCCACGGCCCTGGCGCGGGCATCGGGCGTCGACAGCGCCAGCACGCCTTCCTTGTGCGGGATGGTGACGTTGGCGCCGACGAAGCCGCGCAAGGACAGCCGCAGCACGAAATCCCTGAGGTCCTCGGGCGGCACCGCCTCGATCAGATAGCCGCCTTCAATGCCGAGCGTACGCAACCAGTAATGATGGATCAGCGGCGAGCGCGAATGCGCGGCCGGCCATCCGATCAGACAGGCTGCAGGAGCTTTGGGCGCGGTCATCTTGTCCTCGGGGTCGTATTCCCGAGGCGATCCATTTCGCGTCGCGCCCGCTCTGTCAAGCGCGCGGGCGCCGCAGCGTCAGGTCGGGGCTGCCTCCTCGGCCACCCCGCCCTTGATGTCGGCAATGGCACGCTCGAGGCTCTGGCGATAGCGCGCGCGCGGCGGCGTTACGCCGTGGGTGAGCAGCGCGCGGCGGACCGCGGGCGAGGCCCCCGTGATGAACAGCCTGATGCCCTGGCGGTGCGCCTTGGCGGCGACGCGGCCGAGCACGTTGGCCGCCGTCGAATCCAGGAACGGCACCGCGGCGAAATCGATCACGAAGGCCTTGCGCCTGTCGGCGACCTCGTCGAGCACGCTGCCGATGGCGGAGGCGGCGCCGAAGAAGAACGCACCGGTGATGCGATAGACCAGCACGTCACGATCGACCGCGAGGGCGGAATCGTAGGGAACGCGATCGCCATTGCCGTCGTCGGGACGGTCGGTCTCGACCAGGGGCGAGCGTTCCTCGATGCCGGTCATCTCGGCCATGCGATGGATGAACAGCACCGCGCCGAGCGCGAAGCCGACCAGGATGCCTTCGGTGAGATCGCGGAAGATCGTCAGCAGGAAGGTCGCGAGCAGGACGACGGCATCAGCCCATGACGAACGCAGCAGCGTGGCGAACTCATGCTTCTCCGCCATGGTCCAGGCCACCACGACCAGCACCGAGGCGAGCGCGGCGAGCGGAATGTAGCTCGCAAGCGGCGCCGCGATCAGCATGAACAGCAGCAGGAAGACCGAATGCAGCATGCCGGCGAGCGGCCCTCGGGCGCCGGCGCGAATGTTGGTCGCGGTGCGCGCGATCAGGCCGGTGACGCAGATGCCGCCGAACAGCGCCGAGCCGATATTGGCCGCGCCTTGCGCCACCAGCTCGCAATTGGAGCGGTGACGACGCCCGGTCATGCCGTCGGCGACCACCGCGGATAGCAGCGATTCGATGGCGGCGAGCAGCGCGAACGCGATCGCATCCGGCAGCACTGCGGTCACCTTCGCGATCGAGAACGCCGGCAGCGCAGGTGACGGCAATTCGCGCGGAATGCCGCCGAAGCGCGAGCCGATGGTCTCGACCGGCAGCGAGAACGCCGCACACACGACGGCCGCGAACACGACCGCGATCAGGATCCCGGGCCAGGAGGGCCGCCAGATCCGCAAGGCCGCGATGATGGCAATACTGACGACGGCGACCGCGACGGCGAACGGATTGATGGTGGGAAGGCCAGCCGCCAGCGCGACGAGTTTCGGCACGAACTCACTGGGTTCTTTCCCCGCGAGAGTGATTCCGCCGAGATCGCGAAGCTGGCTGGCGAAGATGATCACGGCGATGCCGGCAGTGAAGCCGACCGTCACCGGATAGGGAATGAACTTGATGTAGGTGCCGACCCGCAGCAGGCCCGCGGCGATCAGGAACAGGCCCGCCATCAGAGTGGCGAGGATGACCCCGTCGACGCCGTGGCGCTCCGCGGTCGCGGCGACGAGGACGATGAACGCGCCCGCAGGTCCCCCGATCTGGAAGCGGCTGCCGCCGAGCAGGGAGGCGATGAAGCCGCCGGCAACGGCGGTGTAGAGGCCGCGGTCCGGCGTGACACCCGAGGCGATCGCGATCGCCATCGAGAGCGGCAGCGCCACGATCGCAACCGTCAGACCTGCGAAGACGTCGGCGCGGACATCCGCAAGCCCATAGCCCTCGCGCCATACGGTCACGAGCTTTGGCAGATAGAGTTCGGTAAAGGTCGGCTGCCGATGCCCGTGCAGCTTGCCTGCGTGTTCGCCCGTGATGCTCATGCCCACAATGCTCCGATGCATCGTGCGGCCGCGTATCGGGGCGCGACGGTGCGTTGGTTCAACCTGCTCCGAGCATGATCATCGCGGGATCACGCTCCCACCCGGCGTGGAGGCCCCGGCTCTTTCAGCCGAACACCACGTCCGCCGCCTTCGCTGCGCGCCTGTTCGCCGATCAGCTCGACGCCGGCCCGCTCGAACGCCTCGACCACCCTCATCAGGGTCTCGACCACGCCGCGAACGTTGCCAGTGCTCGCCTCCATCCGCTGGATGGTCGGCAACGACACGCCTGCGAGTTCCGCCAAGGCTCTCTGGTCAATGCCGAGCAGCGCGCGGGCTGCCCGCATCTGGAATGACGTGATCACCTTAGCCTCACGTATCAACGTTTATAAATGATATCTAGAACGTGCACAATGATGTAAAATACATCATCTCGCGATAAACGCAAGGGCCGCCTGCGTGATGCAGCCGTGCACGGAGACCCCGCTCTCGTGTCCCGAACGCAGCGCAGCACGAAATGATGAGCTGCAGAGCCGGGACCCAAGCAGCGGCGAACTCCGTGGCTTTCTGGGTCCCGGCTCTGCGCAGCAATGCTGCGCAGAGCAGCGCGTCCGGGACACGCTGCAGGGATCAGCGCACCCTCCCCCCGCGAGCGCGGAGAGAGTTGCGTCTCGTCAGATCACGCCGCGTGCTGATGCGCGGCGATGATCTGGTCGGCGGCACGTCCCGTGACTTCGGCCATGTGGTCGAACGTTCGGATGAAGCTGCCGGCGCCGGCGGTGGCCGAGCGGAGCTCCACGATCAATTCGCCGATTTCGGCCTCCGGCATCATGGCGCGGACGCAATCCCAGCCGCTCCAGCCCTCGCGGGTGTCGAAGCCGAGGATCTGGCCGCGCCGCGCCGACAGGATCGCGTTGATCTTGGCGGTCGCGTCGGTCGGGCAGACGATCTCGACCACGTGGATCGGCTCCAGCAGCACCGGCTGGCATTGCGGCAGGCCTTCGTTGAGCCCGATCCGCGCCGCGGTACGGAAGGCGAGATCGGAGCTATCGACGCTGTGATAGGAGCCGTCGGTCAGCGTCACCTGCACATCGGTGACGGGGAAGCCGAGCGGACCGCGCGCCAGCCCGTCGACGACGCCTTCTTCCACCGCTCCGATGTAGTTGCGCGGCACAGCGCCGCCGACGACTTTCTCCGCGAACTTGAATCCCTCACCACGCGGCAGCGGCTTGATGTCGAGCACGACGTCGCCGAACTGGCCGTGGCCACCGGACTGCTTCTTGTGGCGGCCACGCTGGACGATCGGCTTGCGGATGGTCTCCTGGTAGCCGATCGCAGGAGGATGGGAGTTGATCTTGACGCCGAAGCGGTCGCGGAGCCGCTCGCTTGCGACGCGCAAATGCATCTCGCCCTGTCCCCACAGCACGGTGTCGTGGGTCTGGGCGTTCATCACGATGACGAGCGAGGGATCCTCTTCGTGCAGCCGCGTCAGTGCCTGGCCGAGCTTCACGTCATCCTTGCGATCGGTCGCCGCAACGGAAATCGCGAGCACCGGGGGCATGGGTTCTGCCGCGGCGAGCGCGGCCGGCGGGGTCTTGCCGCTCGAGACCGTGTCGCCGGTCTTGATGGGGTCGAGCTTGGCGAGCGCCACCGTGTCACCGGCTTCGGCCGAGGCACGCTTGGTGTCGTACGCGCCGTTGACGGCGAGGATGCCGGAGATGCGCCCTGCCCCGCCGGAGGCGGATTGCAACGTCGCACCGTCATCGAGATGGCCGGCGAGCAACCGCGTCAGCGACAGCTTTCCACCATGCTGCGAATGCAGCGTCTTGAACACGAAGCCGAGCGCGTCCTTGCTCTCGGTTACGCCGAGTCGTTTTGCGGTCTCGGCAATGCCGGGCGCCTCATGGCGCAGCGCCTTCATCAGGCGCAGCACGCCGTTTTCGCGCGCGGCCGCCCCGAGAAGAACGGGGCAGATCAGCCCCTCGCGCAATTCGCGGGCGAGGTCGTCGAACACGGCATCGCGCGGCGGCTGAATGTCCTCGAGCAATTGCTCCATCAGCGCATCGTCGTGATCGGCGAGCTTCTCCAGCATCGAGAAACGGGCTTCCTTCTCGCGATCGAGATTGCCGCCTTCGAGCGCGACCACCTCGGAGGCCTTGTGCTCGCGATAGATGAAGGCGCGCTCCAGCGCGAGATCGACGAAGCCCTCGATCAGCTCACCCTTCCAGATCGGGATCTGGCGCAGTACCAGCGGCACGCGGGAGGCGGGCTGTAGCATTGCGAGCGTCTCGCGGATACGCTGGCTCGCGCGGTCGATCTTGTTGAGGAACAGGAAACGCGGGATCTTCAGCTCCTCCAACTCGCGCAGGATGATCTGAAGCTGCGGCAGCTTCTTCTCGTCGGCTTCGCAGACCACGACCGCGGCATCGACCGCGGGCAGCGCGGCGCGCATGTCGTGGGCGAATTCGACGGAACCGGGACAGTCGAGGAAGGTGTAGCTGTCGCCCATGAAACTCGTGGTGGCGGCAGTCAGCCCGACGGTCATCTTGTGATGACGGGCCTCGGGCGTGGCGTCGCCGACGGAAGTTCCGGCATCGACGCTGCCGGCGCGCGGGATCGCGCCCGTTCGCGCCAATATTGCTTCGAGAAGTGTGGTTTTACCGCTTTGGAAAGGGCCCACCAGCGCGATGCACCGTGGACCTCGGGGACTTCTGACGTCATGTCCCATTCGCCGCCTCCTTGGTGTGGAGCTCGGCCCATGATTGGGTCGGCAAGCGCAGATGCTCTGCCCGTCCCCGAGATTTGGCAAGCGTCAAACGTCGCTGCGGTGCGTCGTCAGTTCGATCAAGTTTTATAGTGCCTGATGAGATCAGGTCGGCCCGTCGGCCATGTTCCACCTCTCCCCAGCGGGAGAGGTGAAAGCAGCTCCGCCCTTGGCGCTCAGCGGCCCGGACGGAGTTCCAGGCTTTCGAGGCCGGCGGCGACGTTGAGGCCGACCTGCCCCTGCACGCTGAGCGGCTGGAGCGCGATCGAATTGTTGGAGCCGCCGACCAGCACGTTGCCGCCCAAGCCGACACCGACCGAGGCACTGCCCTGCGCACCGGCATAATTGCCGGAGAGATCGCCGGGGCCGAGCCGGTCGACCGGCGCGAACACGCCCCACGCCAAAGCCGTCTCCTGGGTAATGCCGATGTCGAGACCCACTTTGCGGATCGTCGCCACGTAGCGATCGTCGGGCAGACCGTCGGCGCGCAGCACGCAGCCGAGATGGGTCACCGATCCCACGATGAAGCCGACGCTGGCGCCGCCACGGCATTCGAGCACGCCGACCCGCGCCATCCGCTGCTGCGCACTGCCGCTGACGCTGGAGGCAACGAGGCTGGCGACGGCGAGCCCGGCGAAGATGAACGAACGGCGCATGAAATATCTCCGGCAATGATGTGATGCGAGCAGAGAGCGCCCACCCGCATTGCGCGTCTATGCCACAAGAGTCTTGGGGGTGCCAGATTGAACGAGGCGAATTGGTGCCGTCTTCCCTTCTCCCCTTGTGGGAGAAGGTGGCGCGAAGCGCCGGATGAGGGGTATCTCTCCGCGACTGCAATTGGCAGAAGGACTCGCGGAGAGGACCCCTCACCCGTCTCGCCGCTTCGGGGGAGATTGCGCACGGCACACAAAAAAGACCCGCCGAAGCGGGCCTTTCCAGTTTGCGCCTGTCGCGCCAAGCTTACCGCAGATTGCCGCAGAAGCGCTGGATGCGCTTGCAGGCGTCTTCGAGATCGGAAGTCTTGGTCGCGTAGGAGATGCGGAACGCAGGTCCGAGGCCGAAAGCCGAACCCTGCACCACGGCGACGCCTTCGGTCTCCAGCAGCTCGGTGACGAAGTCCTCGTCATTGGCGATCACCTTGCCCGACGGCGCGGTCTTGCCGATCGTTCCGGCGCAGGACGGATAGACGTAGAACGCGCCCTCGGGACGCGGGCATTCGATCCCCTTGGCCTGGTTGAGCATGGAGACGACGAGGTCGCGCCGTTCCTTGAACACCTTGTTGTTGGCGGGGATGAAGTCCTGCGGACCGTTCAGCGCCTCGACCGAAGCCCACTGCGCGATCGAGCAGGGGTTCGAGGTCGACTGCGACTGGATCGTCGCCATCGCCTTGATCAGCTGCGCGGGGCCGCCGGCATAACCGATGCGCCAGCCGGTCATGCAATAGGCCTTCGACACGCCGTTCACGGTGAGCGTGCGATCGTAGAGTTTCGGCTCGACCTGCGCGACCGTGGTGAACTGGAAGTCGTCATAGACGAGGTGCTCGTACATGTCGTCCGTCATCACCCAGACATGGGGATGCTTCACCAGCACATCGGTGAGCGCCTTCAATTCCGAACGGGTGTAGGCAGCGCCGGTCGGGTTCGACGGCGAGCACAGGATCACCCATTTGGTCTTCGGCGTGATGGCGCGCTCGAGCGCCTCGGCCTGGAGCTTGAAGCCGGTCGCGGCGGTGCAGACCACCGGCACCGGCTCGCCGCCGGCGAGCGCGACCATTTCAGGATAGCTGACCCAGTACGGCGCGGGAATGATCACCTCGTCGCCCGGATTGATGGTCGCCATCAGCGCGTTGTAGAGCACCTGCTTGCCGCCGGTGCCGACGATGATCTGGTTCGGCTTGTAGGTGACGCCGTTCTCGCGCTGAAACTTGGCGATGATCGCGTCCTTCAGCTCGGGAATGCCGTCGACGGCGGTGTACTTGGTCTTGCCGGCTTCGATGGCGTGGATCGCCGCCAGCTTGATGTTGGCGGGCGTGTCGAAGTCGGGCTCGCCGGCGCCGAGGCCGATGACGTTGCGGCCCGCCGCTTTCAGCGCGCGTGCTTTATCCGTGACCGCGATGGTCGCGGACGGCTTCACACGGTCGAGCGCAGCGGCAAGGAAGGGCATCGTCATCTCCTGACAAGTGTCGTGAACCCAGGCATCGTGAACCCATGGGTCGTCACGACTCTGATTGTGGGAATGGAGCCACCCTAAAACGTGTGCCGCTGCGCCGCAAGAAACTTCGGTCCGATCTCGCAAAAGTTTACGGATCGGGAGCGGTTCGAGCCGCGATTTCCAGCAATTTTCCGCAACTTTGCCTCCGGAATTGCTCATATCCGACAAGGCGTGCCCTCGGAGCAATTTTGCGACGTTCGCGATCGAGCAGAGGGTGGTCATGCCCGGGCTCGTCCCGGGCATCGATGTTCTTCGCGCCGCATGGCCAGGACGTGGATGCCCGGCCAGGACGATGGCGGAGACGTTTGCGCTTCATCACGCGCGGCGCACCGCCTCCACGCGTTGACGCAAGCGTGAACTGATTTGCATCATCGCGCGGAAATGATCTTCCGCAGCGTTGCAGTGCGGTAGGGTTTTCGAGTTTTTCTATTGGCCGGCCCTTGCGGCGGATTCGCATCGGCATCATTCTTGAGCGGCGTCGCGGGGCAACCGGGCGTCGCATCTTCCCGTCCTCGGATTCGAACTCTCAGAATGTACAAGCTCTATTCGATGCAACGCTCGGGCAACAGCTACAAGGTTCGCCTTGCGCTGGCGCTGCTCAACGTGCCCTACGAAGCCGTGGAGGTGGACATTCTGCGCGGCGAGAGCCGCACGCCGGACTTTCTGACCAAGAACCCTTCGGGACAGGTGCCGCTGCTCGAGGTCGGCGAGGACCGCTATCTCGCCGAGTCCAACGCCATCCTCTGGTACGTCGCCGTCGGCACGCCGCTTGCGCCGGAGAATCGCATCGACCGCGCCGAAGCTCTGCAATGGATGTTCTTCGAGCAGCACGCGCTCGAGCCGAATATCGGCGCCGCCTATTTCTGGCTCTCGCTGGTCAAGGGCGGCCGCGACCTGCAGACCCATTCGCTGGAGGATTGGATGGAGCGCGGCTATGGCGCCTTGCAGGTGATGGAAAACCACCTCAAGACCAATTCCTATTTCGCCGCGCGCCAGCTCACGGTCGCCGACATCGCGCTCTACGGCTACACCCATCTGGCCGACCGCTGCGACTTCGACCTCCAGGCCTTCCCTGCGATCCGCGACTGGCTGAAGCGGGTCGAAGCCGCGCCCGGTTTCGTGCCGATGGATTGGCGGCCGGCCGACATCGACGACCCCGCCAGCATTGCCGCGGGCGCCTGACGGCATAGCCGCCGCTGGGCCGAATAGCGGGCATAAAGGTAATATTTGCCGCAATCCGGCCATTTTCAGCGCGATAGCCGCCGCAATGTTGCCGGTTGAAACTGGGAAATTGCGGAAAGTTGCGGGTGATTCGCTCGCGCGTTGAAGGATTTAGACCATGATACGGGCGTCCGGCACGGCAGGCTTTCAGGGCCATCCCGCGACCGTCGCGTCTTCCCGGCTCACCAATGCAGTCGCGGCCTCACTGGCGATCGCTGCGCTCTCGCTCTGCCTGATCGTCACCCTGACGGTGTTGTCGACCAAGGCGACCATGGCGATGGGCCTGCCGGCCTGATTCCCGTTTCATCCTGGTCCGGCCTTCAAGGCGCCGCATGACCCGCGCCGGCCGGATCGCGACAGGATGTCGATGAAATCACCTGTGGTAGTCGTTGCAATCACACTGACTGCGGCCATCCTGGTCGCGGCGTCACTGTTGATCGTCGTCGGCACCCGCAAGAGCCCGGGAACGTCGACGCTCAATGCGCCTGCGCTGCAACAGTCCTTCAAGCACGCGCACCTGGTCTAAAATCATCTGAAAGCCTTACGCTTGCGGGCAAGCGCATCTTAAGCACGCCGCGCGAAAACGCGTTGGATGAGTGCAACGATCGGCCAATGTTGCGGCCTTACCTCGTTCGGGAGGAGCGAGACTGGCCCATGCGGTTCGGATGGCGTGCGATCTCCGGTCCGGCGGCGACGGCAGCGACCCTGCTGCTGGCGATGCTGCTCGAACGCGCGATCACCCTTCCCTCACCTGCCCCGCTGTTCATCTGCATCGTGGCGCTCGCCGGCGCGCTGTCGGGTGTCGCCTCGGCCATGGTCACCGCGGCTGCCGCGGTGATCGGCGCTGCGCTGCTGTTCCTTGACCGGCATGGCGTCGACCAGCACGGCTTCTCCTATGCCGCCGCGGATCTGATCCGGCTCGGCCTCCTGGCCGTGACCGCGGCGCTCACCGCAGCAGTCACAGGCCTGATGCGCGAACGGTTGCTCGGCACGTTCGCGGCCGAGCGCCGCAGCCACGCCTCCGCCGCGCGGCTCTCGGCCGCGCTCGACCAGGTCGACATCGGCATCGTGCTGCTCGACGCCGAGACCCGCGCCGAATTCATCAACCGCGCGTTCCGCGATTACTTCGCTGTGCCGGACGAGATCGCCGACAGCAAGCCGCCCTTCATCGCGCTGATGTATCACGGCCGCGACACCGGCGCGTTCGAGCTGCCCGAGGAGGAGCTCGGCACCTTCATCGCCCAGCGCATGGAGATGGTGCGGACCGGCGATGCCACGCCGATCAACATCGCCTTGCGGACCGGCGAGGTGCTGCGTTTCGTCTGCACTGCACTGCCCGACGGCGGGCGCATGCTCAGCTACACCCCGGTGACCGACCTCGTGCGTCACACCGACGCGCCGGCCCGCGCCGACTACTACCGCTCGCTGCGCGATCCCACAGGCCGCAGGCTGATCCGGTATCTTCGCGTCGCGGAGTGATGCGACGGCGCGATTGATCGGCGCGGCCATCATCACGTATGAAGGACGCTTCATCGATCGTGGGAATTCCAGATGTCGCTCACCATTCGCTCCGTCACCAGGCAGGACTACGATCAATGGCTGCCGCTGTGGGACGGCTACAACGCCTTCTACGGCCGCTCCGGCCCGACCGCGCTTGCGCCCGAGATCACGAAGGTGACGTGGCAGCGCTTCTTCGACGGCTACGAGCCGGTGCATGGGCTGGTCGCCGAGAGCGACGGCAAGCTGCTCGGCATGACGAACTATCTGTTTCATCGCAGCACCACCGCGATCGAGCCGTCCTGCTATCTGCAGGACCTGTTCACGTCCGAGAGCGCGCGCGGCAAGGGCGTCGGCTCGGCACTGATCCATGGCGTGTATGAGCGGGCGAAGCTGGCGGGATCGCCGCGAGTCTATTGGCAGACGCACGAGACCAACCTCACGGCGCAGCGCCTGTACGACAAGGTCGCGGAGCGTTCCGGCTTCATCGTCTATCGCAAGATCTTCTGAACCGGCGCCTGTGGATAAGTCAGCCTGTCACCCGCGCGTAACATAGCGGGGCTACGCTCCCGCCTGCGTCTGATCTGGCCCCCCGTCACCGATCAAGCGCCCCAAGCGGTCCCCGTCAGTCGCCGCGTCTGACAGGGGCCGCATTTTTTTGTCCGCGCTGCCGGCATGGCAGCAGCGCGGCGGGCAGCTTGCAGCTCGCGAGCGCGGTGGTCACAATGCCCGCCGCTCATCTGACAGGATCCGTCCATGGAAATTCGCAATCTCGGCGCCTCCGGCCTTCGCGTGTCTGCGGTCGGGCTCGGCTGCAACAATTTCGGCCAGCGCACGGATCTGGAGACCTCGCGCAAGGTGATCCATCGCGCGCTGGACCTCGGCATCACGCTGTTCGACACCGCCGACATCTATGCCGACATGGGCGGCTCGGAGAACGTGCTCGGCGCAGTCCTCGGCGATCGCCGCAAGGACATCGTGCTGGCGACGAAATATTCCAAGCCCATGGCCGAGGACGGCACCAAGCAGGGCGCCTCGCGCCGCTACATCATGGCGGCCGTGGAAGCGAGCCTGAAGCGGCTCAAGACCGACTATATCGATCTCTACCAGCAGCACGATTACGACCCGCTGACGCCGATCGAGGAGAGCCTGCGCGCGCTCGACGATCTCGTCCGGCAGGGCAAGGTCCGCTACATCGGCAATTCGAACTTTCCGGCCTGGCGCGTCGCCGAAGCCGAGTACGTCGCGCGCGCCATGAACGTCAGCCGCTTCGTGTCGTGCCAGGACGAATACTCGCTCGTCGTGCGCGACATCGAAAAGGACCTGCTGCCGGCGGCGCAGGAATACAAGCTCGGCCTGTTGCCGTTCTTCCCGCTCGCGAGCGGACTTCTGACCGGCAAGTACCGGAAGGGCGAGGCCGCGCCCGGCGACACCCGCTTCGGAAAGGTGGAGCGGCTGCGCGACCGCTACGTCACGCCGCGCAACGAGGACATCGTCGAGAAGCTCCAGGCCTTTGCAAAGGCGCGCGGCCACAGCATGCTCGAGCTCGCCTTCTCCTGGCTCGCCGCCCGCCCGCAAGTGTCGAGCGTGATCGCGGGCGCGACCCGCGTCGAGCAGATCGAGCAGAACGTGAAGGCGATCGCCTGGAAGCTCAGTGCCGAGGAGATGGCGGAGATCGACAAGATCACGCTGGGCTGACGCTCGCGGTGCGGCGCTACTTCGCCACGGTCTGGATCACCTCGAAGCCTTCGAACTGGGGATGGCCGAGATAGGCCGGCTTGGTGTCACCGGCCCGCGCATGCGCCGCCCGAAACGCCTCCGACTTGGTCCAGGCCTCGAACGCGCCGTGGTTCGCCCACACCGTGTGCGAGGCATAGAGCGTGTGATCCTCGGCTTCGGGTCCGCGCAGCAGATGGAATTCGACGAAGCCCGGCACCTTGTCCAGATGGGTGTCGCGGCCGAGCCAAACCTGCTCGAAGGCGGCCTCGGAGCCCTTGACGACACGGAAGCGGTTCATGGCGATGTACATGGGAGGTCTCCTGATCCGGAACTGTAAGGGACGCACCGCCCTCTCGCTCCCTCGCCCCGTTCTTACGGGGAGAGGGTGGGATGAGGGGGGCCTCCGCGAGTTCGGTCTCGATTGTAGGCGAAGTGCGTGACGCATGCACTGACGTTGTACGAGTCGGATAGGCTGTCACTTTGGCAACTGTGTGCCTTGCCCCTCACCCGGATGGCTTCGCCATCCGACCTCTCCCCGCAAAGAGCGGGGAGAGGTTAAGCCACCAGCCCCTTCATCGGCCGTGCCGCTGCACTGTCCGGGAACACCGTCTCGGCCAGCACGCGATCGGACAGGCCGAACTGGCCCTGCAGCACGCCCTTGATCACCGCGCGCAGGTCTGTCGTCGGCTTGAGGTCGCGGGCCTCATGGAGGTTCGCGAGTTTCAGGCCCGGCCAGTCGGCGATGACGCGACTGCCTTTCACCGCGCCGCCGGCGAGCAGCGCGATGGTACCAGTGCCATGATCGGTACCGTCGGTGCCGTTGATGCGCGCGGTACGGCCGAATTCGGTGGCGACGACGACGACGGTGTCGCGCCAGCGATCGCCCAGGCCGCTTTCGAATTCGGCGAGGGCGCCATCGAGCCCGCCGAGCAGGAAGGCGAGACGCCCGACCGGGCCGCCTTCATTGGCATGCGTGTCCCAGCCGTCGAAAGCGAGCGCAGCGATGCGTGGGCCGTCATCGGCCGCCATCAGCTTGGCCGCGCCACGCGCGACCTGGCGCATCTGCGCGGCCTGATTGCCGGGCTTCGGCTTCATGTCGTCGCCGCTGGCGGCCTTCTCGAGCTGAAGGCCTTGCGACAACGCCGAGGCCAGCGCGGGATCGCGATGACGATAGAGATCGACGAGCCGCATCGCGGTGTCGTCATCCGCCTGCGGCAGCGCCACCGGCGCCCAGCCGACGGTCGGCGCGTTGCCGCGCAGCACCAGCGGCGTGGTGGGCCCGACCGCAAGACCGCTCGAGACGCGCTCGCCGCGCGGAAGCACTTCCAGCGCGCGGTTGAGCCAGCCGGACTGCACGCGACCAGGGCCGGCATAGCCGCTTTCGAGCACGTCCTGGCCGTCGAAATGCGAGCGGTCGCGATAGGGGGTCGCCACCGCGTGGATCACCGCGGCGTGCTTGTCGCGATACATGCGCGAAAACTCGGGCATGGCGGGATGCAGCGCGAAAAAGGAATCGAGCATGATCGCGGGATGGGCGCCATCCGCGGCGAGCGCGATCGAGCCGTGCAGGCCGGCATAATCGGGATCGCCGATCGGGGCGACGGTCGCGAGCCCGTCGAGCGCGCCGCGCAGGATCACCACGACCAATCGGGGATCGCGCCCATCGGCGGCGCGTGCGAATTTCGGCAGGTAAGCCCAGGCCGCGAAGGAGGCGCCGCCGAGCAGAAGGCCGCGGCGCGAGGTGAGGAGCCGGTTCTCGACGCAGTCGATCATGATCATCTCCTCTGCATTTCCGGCGACATCAGGAGCAGCGCGAGCGCCTGCTGCCGCGACTCCGCGCGTTCGACGGTTCGGCGCGTTTCGATGGAGGCCGCATCGGCCGCCGCAAATTCCAGCAGGTCCAGCGGATCGATGTTGTTGCCGAGCCGCGCACCCATCTGCGCCGCGATATCGAGCCTGAGCTTCATCCCCTCGGGCGCAGCCCAGGCCGCGCTGGTATCCGGGAAACCGTTCGGCCCCGCCGGCGACCACAGCGGCTGTCCCAGCAGGTTCAGATTGTTCAGATAGGCGCCGGGATCCTCCGGCACGCGCGCGAGCAGCCTGCCGCTCGCGACGAGGAAATCGTACGGGCTGCGCATCTTGGTCAGCGGCGCTTTCCAGGCCTCGTCGGAATCGACCAGCGCGGTCGCAAGCGCCTTGAGATCGCCGTCGCTCTTGACGAAGACCTCGCGCAGGCGCGCGACCAGCGCCGGCGGGGGATCGTCGGCGACGAAGTGGCGGACGAATTTGGTGGCGATGAAATTCGCGGTCGACGGATGCCGGGCGATGTCGGCGAGCGCGGCTTCGCCCTGCGCCAGCCCCGTCGGCTCGTAGGTCCTGCCGAGCAGCATCTGCGGGCCCGGCTGGTGCGCATTGGTGTTGAACACGAAGGAGCCGGGCGCCCCGAGCTGCCCCTGCCGTCCGGCGAAGGTCCAGCCGGTGATGATGCGGGCGAGCGAGGTGACGTCGGCCTGCGTATAGCCGCCCCCGACCCCGAGCGTATGCAGCTCCATGATCTCGCGTGCGAGATTTTCGTTCAGCCCGCGCTTGCGGTTCTGGCCAGCGCGCGAATCCGGACCGAGCGATTGCTGGTTGTCGAGGAAGAACAGCATCGCGGGATGCTGCTCCACCGCTTTCAGCATGTCGGCGAAGCGTCCGAGCACGTGCGGCCTGATCGCCTCGCGTTCGAACGCGCCGGCCCAGATCCGCGCCAGCTCGCCCTTGCCCGCGGAGATGCAGAAATGATTGGACCAGAACACGACGAGACGCTCGGTGAAGCCGCAGGTGGCCAGCGTCGCGCGCTGCAGACGCGCCAGCGCCTCGGCGCGGAAGGTTTTCTGGATCACGTTGAGCGGCTGCGATGCAGGCTTTGCGGGCTGCGGCGCAGCCATGTTGGGCTGCATGGTCTCCGGCTTCGCCGCGTTGTCGGCGGGCCTTGCATCGGCCATCTGGCCCGCAACTTCGGTCGCCGCTGCGTTCAGCGACAGATTACGGCGCAGAGCAGGCTTCTGATCGGCAGGCGCTTGTGCCGGCGCTTCAGTGGACGCGGCCGCCTTCGCCGCTTCGCGCGCCTGCTTGACCTGATCCTGATAGGCGAACACGGCCTGCCCGAGTTGCTGCGTCGATTGCAGGCCGGGCGCCTCCAGCAGCACACCGCTGGGACGCGCAAGCTCCGCCTTCACGAAACCGCGCGGATCGGAGGCTGCGTTGATGAGATCGCCGGACGCGCCGCCGCGGGCACCGAAGCCAAAACGGTTGAGCGCAACGAGCGCGGCTTGCGAATCGCGGGCCATCAAATTGTCCTTCGCGCCGTCGTGACGCGCTTTCCGATATCACGCAGGTCGCATAATATACGGTGTCGGGAGATGAACCCGACATTAAAATGACGGCGAAGCTTCGGCGCAGACCATGACAATTTCGAAAGAATTTCCGTTGCAGGAACCGCGTCGCCTGGCCTGCTCCCGCTGCGGCGCCGAGTTTGCTTGCGACCTCTCGGGCAATTGCTGGTGCGCGGAAGAAACAGCAAAGCTGCCGATGCCGATTGAGGGTGAGGACTGCCTGTGCCGGGAATGCTTGCGCAAGGCAGCGGCGGAGGCCGTCCGTAGCCCGGATGGCGCGCAAGCGTAATCCGGGAATCCCTCCACAGGCACCGGCCCCCGGATTTCGCTGCGCTCCATCCGGGCTACGAAGTTTAGACCTCAAACCCCGGCGATGTCCGCGCCATGCCGTCGAACGCGTCGAGCAGTTTTTCGCGCCAGGCATAGACCGGATCATCGGCTTCCAGCAGCTTGAACGGGCTCACCACGCGCGCCCATTGGAAACCGCCGAACACGACGTAGTCGGCGTAGTTCGGCGCAGCGCCACCGAGATAGGGCTGCTTCTTCAAGGTCTGGCGCATGATCTCGAGCGACTTGCGGAAGGCGACCACGCCGGTGTCGCGGCTCGCCATGACCTCTTCGAGGCTCTTGCCGCCGAAGCGCGCCTCGCGCGACTTGCGGAAATAGGCCGCGTCGATCTCGGCAAGATTGTTCGGGATGTCGGCAACGATGAGCGGAAAGATGCCGCCGACGATGGCGATGTCGCCGAAGGCGTTGATCATGCGCGCCATGGCCCGGCCGCCCTCACCGCCGAACAGCGACGGCCCCTCCGGGAAATTGTCCTCCAGATAATTCGCGATCGTCCAGGAATCGACCACCGGCTTGTCGTCATGCAGCAGCACCGGGACCTTTTCCGAGCCGTGCGGCGCAAGCGCGCTCTTCTCCGTGAAGCGCCAGGGCAGCGATTCCGCCGACAATCCCTTATGCGCCAGCGCCATCCGCGTGCGCCAGCAATACGGGCTGAACGGGCGCGAGGGATCGGTGCCGACGAGTTCGTAGAGCTTGAGTGACATGGCGGTGTTCCGTCATTGCGAGCATAGCGAGGCTGTCCGGACTGCCGCCGCGAAAGACATTCTGGATTGCTTCGCTGGCGCTCGCAATGGCGATGTCGCGGGGCGTTACCGCCCGTTCGCGCGCAGCAGCCTCTCGCCGCCTTCCGTCACCGCGATGACCAGCCCGAGGCCTGCGATGGTCTCGCGTGCGACGTAGCCGCGGTCGGCGGCGTCCTCCCAGATGGTGAGGCGCGGGCACGAGGTCTTCCAGGTCGCGATCACCTCGGCATAGGCGCGCGGCTCGCGCGCCACCCATTCGACGAAGTCCAGCACCAGCGGATCGGCAGTCTCGCTCATTGCAAACCTCCCTTGTCGAAGGCGGCCAGCACCGGCGCACGAAGCAGCAGCCAGCCGCCATAGGCGATGTAATAGCAGGCAATGGTGGTGATCAGCTTGTTGGACCAGGCGATGAATTGCTGGTCTGTCATCGCTTCCAGGATGCGCCGCGCCAGCGTGGTGCCGAGCATCGAGGCTGCAATCGCGACGCCGGCGAGCACGGGATCGAGGCTCGCCGCCTGGTCGATGATGCCGCCGAAATAGATCAGCTTGGTGAAATGGCTGACGAGCTGGCACATCGCTTTCGTCGCCACCTTTTCGCGCCGGCCGAAATCGCCGCCGAGGAAAAAGGTGTCGAGCAGCGGACCGGAGACGCCGGTCATCAGCATCAGGCCCATGCAAATCGTGCCGTAGACCGTGCCTTGCCAGAGACGATCGGGATCCGGCTTGATGTTTGACGGCAGCAGCCGCGCCATGAACGGGGTGATGCCGAGCAAGAGCAGCGCCGTCGGCTTGTCCGGCACGTAACGGGTGAGCGACCACGCCGTGAGCGCGACGGCAGCGCCGACCATGTAGTTCGCCACCGGCCGCCAGCGGATATGCGCCCGCCACAGAAACGCGCGCCAGCCGTTCGAGGCCATCTGCGTGATCGCGTGCAGCACCATCGCCGTCGGCAGCGGCATCAGGGCGAGCAGCACGCCGATCAGGATCAGCCCGCCCGCCATGCCGAACAGCCCCGACAGGAACGCGGTGGCGACCATCAGCAATCCGAGGGCAGCGATCATGATGGGCGTCACGGATTGAATCTCCTGAAAGCGCGTGAGGGACGAAGACTGCTCATTCCCCCTCGCCCCGCTTGCGGGGAGAGGCGAAGGGGAACGTGCCTCGCTTGCCCGCCCTTCGCAAACTGAGTTATCTTGGCCTGGCCTCAGCTTTCCTGAGGGTATCGTCCAAGGGGCCCTGCATTTGCGACGTCTGCTGTTTCTCAACGGCATCAAGGCATTCGAGGCGGCGGCGCGGACCGGCAGCTTTGCCGCGGCCGGGCTGGAGCTGAGCGTGTCGGCGGCCGCGGTCAGCCGCATGGTGCATCTGCTGGAAGAGCGGCTCGGCGTCGCGCTGTTCGAGCGTAAGGCCAACCGCCTGGTGCTGACGCAGGCCGGCCGCGCCTATCAGAGCGGGCTGACCCCGATCTTCGACGCGCTGGCCAGCCTCACCGCGCAGGTGACGGCTCCGACGAGCGTCCGCGTGCTCACCATCGGCGTCGGCCATACCTTTGCGATGCGCTGGCTGATCCCGCGCCTGTCGGAGTTTCGCAGCGAGGAGCCCGACATCGAGGTGCGCTTCACCACCGGCGGCGCGTCGGTGCCGTTCGGCGAGGACTGGAGCTGCGGCATCAAGCTCGGCACCGGCGACTGGCCCGGCCTCGTCGCCGAGCCGCTGTTCGCCGGCGACCTCACGCCGGTCTGCGTGCCCCGCCTCGCCAGCGGCCTGAAGCGCCCGGCGGACCTCAAGGGCCCCAGCCTGATCCGCGTCGAACATTCGCCGGAGGACTGGCCGATCTGGCTGAAGGCCGCGAACCTCCCCCGCATCAATCCGCGCGGGCCGGAGTTCCAGTTCTACGGTCAGGCGCTGCAGGCCGCCGCCGACGGGCTCGGCATCGCCATGGGCATCCGCCCCTATATTGACGACGACCTCGCCGCCGGGCGGCTGGTCGCCCCGTTCGACCTCTCCGTGCCCAAGGGCATGCGCTGGTACCTGCTCTATCGCAGCTTCCAGACCGAGCAGCGCGACTTTGCCGCGTTCCGCCGCTGGATCATGCGCGCCGCGGCGGAACCCGCCGCACGCCCGCGGCGGATGGGCCGCGCCACCGCCCGGAACTGACACCCCATCGGCAAGCCTCCAGGCAAAAAAGCTGGCCGCTTGTGAACGGCTTCACACACGCAAATCCGCAAACGTGGTCCCCTGACCCTCCAACAAGGCGCTCGAGCAAGACACGCGAACCAGGACACTTTCGGGGACTGCAATGACGACCCTCTACGACGGCTTTGACATCGAATCTTTTGAGGCCGGCAAAGGCCTCTGGCACGCCCGCATCCGCCGCGCCGATCTCAGCCCGGTCGCGATCGACGGCGTGCTGTTTCCGGCCATGGAGGTCGGTTTCGCCTGGCCCGATCAGAACGCGGCGATCGCCGACGCCAAGCATCACATCGACCGCTTCCGCCGCCGGACCGACAGCGACGACGAATAAGCGGGCGGGACGGCCAGCGAACCAGGGACAGCGCAGCGCTCAAAGGGGATAAACCGGTCATGTCAGTCATCGACTTCGAAGACACGTCACGGCCGAGGATCTACACCCGCACGGTGCTGTCGAACTGCCCGGAATGCGACGGCGATCTGACGGTGCTCCGCGTGATCGGCGGCCGCGCCGGCTGCGAGTACTGGACCATGCGTTGCACCGATTGCGGTGGCATCCATCTCGACATCCTCAAGCCCTATCAGGCAAGCGAAGACGGCGAGGGACCGCTGCCGGCGGCGTGAGGCCAAAGGCTGCTGCCAACCTGCTGTCAGCAGCCTGCATGGCGAGGACCATTCGCCCTTTATTGCGGGGCGGACTCGTCCCATATTCGCCTCATGGCGAAGAAACCTGCATCCCCCGAAAAATCCGGCAAATCCCCCAAATCCAAAGCTCATCGGCCTGACGTGCAGCCGATCGGGCCGGCGCTGGCCGAGCTGCTCAATCCCGCGATCAATCGCGGCGATGCCGGGCTGGGATCGGGGACCGGGCTGCAGCCGCCGCCGGATAATTCGCGCGATCGCCGCGCCGGGGGCGAGGCCGCCGCACATCGCGCGCGGGCCTCGACGCCGAAGGACTTCCCCAGCGACCGCCCGGCGGGACTGGAGGAGGCACCCCAGGCGAATTACGGAACCGCGGCCACCATCCCGACGCTCGATCCGGAACTGGCGCGGCAGCTCGGCCTGCCCACCGAGGAGGACGATGCCGAAGCGTTGGCGCGTCCGCCGCGCAACAAGATGGAGGCGCTCGGCGTCAAGGCGACCGCGGAGGCGCTGGAGTCGCTGATCCGCGAGGGCCGGCCGGAGTTCCGCAAGGACGACGGCTCCACAAAGGTTTGGACGCCGCACCGTCCGCCGCGCCCGGAAAAGTCCGAAGGCGGCGTGCGCTTCGAGATCAAATCGTCCTATGAGCCGAAGGGCGACCAGCCGACCGCGATCGCCGAGCTGGTTGAAGGCATCCAGCGCAACGACCGCACCCAGGTGCTGCTCGGCGTCACCGGATCGGGCAAGACCTACACCATGGCGCAGGTGATCGAGAAGACGCAGCGCCCGGCCCTGATCCTGGCGCCGAACAAGACGCTCGCCGCCCAGCTCTACGGCGAGTTCAAGAACTTCTTCCCCGACAACGCGGTCGAATATTTCGTCTCCTATTACGATTATTACCAGCCGGAAGCCTACGTCCCGCGCACCGACACCTATATCGAGAAGGACTCTTCCATCAACGAGCAGATCGACCGCATGCGCCACTCCGCGACGCGCG
This sequence comes from Bradyrhizobium sp. UNPF46, assembly GCF_006658625.1. NCBI lineage: Bacteria > Pseudomonadati > Pseudomonadota > Alphaproteobacteria > Hyphomicrobiales > Nitrobacteraceae > Bradyrhizobium > Bradyrhizobium sp. UNPF46. The sequence continues at coordinate 90,033 of NZ_LFJB01000027.1, read as the reverse complement.
CGCTGCTCGAACGCGACGACGTCATCATCGTCGCCTCGGTGTCCTGCATCTACGGTATCGGCTCGGTCGAGACCTACACCGCGATGACCTTCGCGCTGAAGAAGGGCGAGCGCATCGACCAGCGCCAGCTGATCGCCGACCTGGTCGCGCTCCAGTACAAGCGCACCCAGGCCGACTTTACCCGCGGCACTTTTCGCGTGCGCGGCGATGTGATCGATATTTTCCCGGCTCACTATGAGGACCGCGCCTGGCGCGTGAACCTGTTCGGCGACACCATCGAGACCATCGAGGAGTTCGATCCGCTCACCGGCCACAAGCAGGACGAGCTCGAATTCATCAAGATGTACGCCAACTCGCACTATGTGACGCCGCGCCCGACGCTGGTGCAGGCGATCAAGTCGATCAAGTCAGAGTTGAAGCAGCGGCTCGATCAGCTCAACAACCAGGGGCGCCTCCTGGAAGCGCAGCGGCTGGAGCAGCGCACCACCTTCGACCTCGAGATGATGGAGGCGACGGGCAGCTGCGCCGGCATCGAGAACTATTCGCGCTACCTCACCGGCCGCCGGCCCGGCGAGCCGCCGCCGACGCTGTTCGAATACGTCCCCGACAACGCGCTGATCTTCGCCGACGAAAGCCACGTCACCATCCCGCAGATCGGCGCCATGTTCCGCGGCGACTTCCGCCGCAAGGCGACGCTGGCCGAGTACGGCTTCCGCCTGCCCTCCTGCATGGACAACCGCCCGCTCCGCTTCGAGGAATGGGACATGATGCGGCCGCAGACCATCGCGGTGTCGGCGACGCCGAGCGGCTGGGAGCTGAACGAGAGCGGCGGCGTGTTCGTCGAGCAGGTCATTCGCCCTACCGGCTTGATCGATCCGCCCGTCGATATCCGGCCCGCCCGCACCCAGGTCGACGACCTCGTCGGCGAGGTCCGCGCCACCGCGCAGGCCGGCTATCGCTCGCTGATCACCGTGCTGACCAAACGCATGGCGGAGGACCTCACCGAATATCTGCACGAGCAGGGTATCCGCGTCCGCTACATGCACTCCGACATCGACACCATCGAGCGCATCGAGATCATCCGGGATCTCCGCCTCGGCGCGTTCGACGCGCTGGTCGGCATCAACCTCTTGCGCGAAGGCCTCGACATTCCCGAATGCGCGCTGGTCGCCATTCTCGACGCAGACAAGGAAGGTTTTCTGCGCAGCGAGACTTCGCTGATCCAGACCATCGGCCGCGCCGCGCGCAACGTCGACGGCAAGGTGATCCTCTATGCCGACCAGATGACGGGCTCGATGGAGCGCGCCATCGCCGAAACCAACCGCCGCCGCGAAAAGCAGGTCGAGTACAACACCGCCAACGGCATCACGCCGGAGAGCGTGAAGAAGCAGATCGGCGACATCCTCAACTCCGTCTACGAGCGCGACCACGTGCTGGTCGAGGTCGGCGGCCACGACATGACCGACGACGTTATCTCGATCGGCCACAATTTCGAAGCCGTGCTCGCCGATCTGGAAACGCGCATGCGCGAGGCCGCCGCCGATCTGAACTTCGAGGAAGCCGCCCGCCTGCGCGACGAGGTCAAGCGCCTGCGCGCGACGGAGCTCGCGGTCGTCGACGATCCCACCGCCAAGCAGCGCGCGGTGGCGGGTAAGGCCGGTGCCTATGCCGGCGCAAAGAAATACGGCGACGCCGCGAATTTGCCGGTCAGCGCCATGAAGAAGAAAACCGTGAGCTCCGCGCTGAAGGCCAGCGGCGGCGGCAGCGGCTCGAAGGTGCACAAGCCGCATCTCGACGAGATGCACGGGCCGGAGTCGCTGCCCTATCGCGAGAAGCCGACGCTGCCGGCAAAGCCGTTCGGCAGCACCAGCCGCATCATCCAGCCGACGGATTCGCGGCAGTCGGGTCCGGAGTTCGGGCCGGCGCCGAAGTCGACGGGCGGGATGCCGGGGCGGCGGGGCGGGTGGAAGAAGAGGTAGAGGCACTGGCAGATAGCAACCCCTTGTGATTATGCTGGCTCGGGGTCCATGCCATGATCAACCTATTCATCGCCAATACCGACAATTCATGGTTTGATTTTCTCTCCGCGGAGGGAAGTTTGCAGGAGGTCAACTTCTGGTCACCGGGCGAGCAAGGCTTCAAGGCACTCCTGCCTGGAGAGCTTCTTGTTTTTCGTTTGAAGAGTCCGCGTAACAAGATCGGTGGCTTTGGCGTCTTTAGCAGTCACTCCTCGCTGCCAATTCAGATGGCTTGGGAAACGTTTGGGAGGGCAAACGGTGTCCCTTCCTTGGAAGCATTGCGCGACACCATTGCTAGGCTACGGCCCAACGCAAGCATTGTGCCTTCGACCAATATCGGTGCGACCGTATTAGTTGAGCCCGTATTCCTACCTGAGCATCTTTGGTTTGATCTTCCAGAATCGTGGTCCTCAAGTATCCAGCGTGGAAAACGCTACTCAACAGAGGATGCCGAGGGTCTGCACCTTTGGGATCGTCTGTTGGATTCAGCGAAGCTGACCTTAACAACTAACGTCGCGGGCTTCCCATCTCATGAACAAGCACGCTTCGGCGCTCCTACGTTGATTACGCCACGACTTGGACAGGGCGCTTTTAGAGTAGCGGTTACGGAAGCCTACGGCAGACAATGCGCAATAACGAATGGGAAGGTACTCCCTGCCTTAGACGCTGCGCACATAAGGCCGTATTCGGAGGGTGGGCACCACGCGAAATCGAACGGCATCTTATTGCGGAAGGATATCCATTCGGTGTTCGACGCCGGCTATGTGACGATCAGGGAGGACCTCACCTTTGCCGTTAGCAGCAAAGTGAAGGAGGTCTTCAACAACGGCGAAGAGTATCTTCGATTGCACGGGCGTTCGATGAGACTGCCGGTCAATATCGCCGACCGTCCCGACTTGGAGCTGCTCAGATGGCACAATAGGGAGCGCTATCTAGGCTAGTCTAGCTATTGAATGGATGGTTTTCGCCTCGAGCGCCATCGTCTGTTATTACCGCTGCAGGCTTCCCTCACCCCACGCTCGCCGTCACCACCGCCATCACCGACAGCAGCAGCACGATGGTCACCAGCTGCTCCTCGCAATGACGGCGCGGCGTGATCCGGGCCCGCCCCACGCACTGTTTTGCCCGACGCGTCAACACCTCCACGCGAAAATATTCCACTTTACCGAAATTCGGAATTGTCGTATGTCTCGCTCACTCCGGCCCGACGGAGAGGGCGTATCGCGATCGTCACGACATGGGGCCGGGCGGCGGTGGACACGGGTCCCATTGGCGCGAGAGGTTTTGCAGGGCGGGCAACCGTGAGCAGGACGGCGCGCTTTCGACAGGTGGGATGCGTGTACGGCAAAATCGTGTGGTCCTGGCGCCCGGGGCTCTGGCGCCAAGTCTTGCGGTGACATGAGCGGCCCAACCGGGCCGGCGTGTCGGTGATCCGCGAGGTGACGGGGGCAATAGTGCAACGCTCCCCGGGGAGAGCGCGACATAAGCCGTTCCAACCATCGCGCAGGGAAGGCCGGGATGTCCCGGTTGCCCTGTGGTCTTCCGCCTGTGCCTGCACACGCAGACTACCTTTTGCACAGGCGGCCACGGGAGCCAATCGGCTCCCGGCCTTCCCTGCGCCCTCTCTTCCAATCGGGGCGCGCGACCAGGCAAAGCCCGGGCGAAACGCGCCGCGGGATCGCGGAGGTGTGCCTGTCATGAAAGAGGCAAGGATCGAGCGATGTCTTCACGACACATTCGTTGTTGCGGGCGCAGCAAAGCGATCCAGGAATGTCTCCGCGGCGGGATTCAGGATTGTTTCGCTGCGCTCGCAATGACGAGATCGAGGCAGCAAAATCACCCCTCACCCCACGCTCGCCGTCACCACCGCCATCACCGACAGCAGCAGCACGATGGTCACGAGCTGCAGCGAGGCGACCGGCTGGGTGCGCCAGGCCGTGATCTTGTCGGCGAGCGGCAGATGGGCCTCGAAGAATTTCGGCTCGTAGACGGTCTTGAACAAATGCGGGAAGCTCGGCCCGAACGTGACCGCGAGCATGGCGTGGGCGAGCGAAGCGATGGCGACGAAGATGGCAACGCCGGGGTCGCCGGAGAGGTCGTGGTTGCCGCAGAGCTTGAGCAGGAAGGCGGCGGCGGCGAAGGTCGGGAAACTCTGCAGGATCGCGGTCAGCGCGAGACCTTCGATCGCGTTGTGCAGGCGGGACTTTCTGGCGGTGGCGATGGCAGCCATGGCACGTCTCCCTGATGACATGGGGATGACGTTAGCCGCAGCGTCAGGCCTGGGATGTGAGTTGGCTCACGCATTGGCCCCCTCCCAGCCGGGGGCAGGCAATCGCATAGAAATGATACCGCCTGTGTCCATCCTTCGAGACGCCCGCCTTTGGCGGGCCCTCAGGATGAGGACCGAGTGCGTTGCGCGAGTTCAACGGGCGGTAATGCCGCTTGGCCTCATCCTGAGGGACCGCGAAGCGGTCGTCTCGAAGGACGAGGCGCGCGCTCAGCTCGCGCAAAGCGACAAATGCGATAGCCCCGCCCCCAGCGGGGGGCTGCGTCAAAGCTGGCGGAAGAAGACGAGATAGATGGCGAGGCCGATGGTCGAGAACGACAGCAGCACGCCGAGCCGATTGTATTTGACGCCCTGCGCGTGGGACGCATTTCTGATGAAAGCGCTGAAGAAGCACAGGAACAGGATTGCGAGGACGACACCCCACGAGAGCTTCCCGACGTCCATTGTCCCCTCGCCTGGCTCAACTCCAGCGCTAGCGACCGGAATTTACCATCGGAGCATGCCGCATCAAAGAGAGACCGGGCGAGGTTTTCCGCGGGCTTACAGCTTCCCCTGCCCGTTCATCTGGCTCTGCTGCCGCTGTTTTTCCTGCTCCTTGGCGTGGTGACGGCCGTAGAGGCAGCCGGCGGCGGCGCCGAGCATGCCGTGATGGCCGGCATAGTGGCCGGCGACACCGCCGACGATGGCGCCCTTGATGCAGCCCTTGGCGTCGGCGGCGGAGGTCGCGCCGAGCATGAGAACCGCGGTGGCCACGGTGAGAAGGGTCGATTTCATGGATCGATGTCTCCGGATGCGACGCTGGACCTTCAACGAACGCGGATGGGTCCGGGTTCCAGCACCCCGGCCAGGCGCGCCCGCCGATAGGCGCGCTGCGTCATCGCCAGGTGCAAAAGCCTGCGCGCGACCGCGTGCGCAACCCGCAATTGCACCCCATGAACGCGGCATGGCGCCGGCGCGTCATAGTTGGCAAGCACTCTGTGTTTTTGCGGATTGATGGACCCGCGAGGCCCGCGGTAGCGTTTGCAATCCACGGCCGACGAGGGCGGGAGCAGCATGACGGTTGAAAAGCTGAACAGGCAACGCGTGCTGCATCTGCTCGACGCCTTCGCGCGCGGCGATCTCGAGGCCGCGCTGGCGTGCTGCACCGACGACGTCGACTTCCTCACCCATGCGCCGATCGACGTGCTGCCGCACATGGTGCCGCGCCACGGCAAGGCCGAATTGCGCGCGCTCTGGCAGACGATCTGGTCGCGCTATTCGGAGATCCGCTACAAGGCGCCGCACATCGTCGCCGAGGGCGAGGCGGTGGCGACCTACATGCAGGCCTATTTCAGGAAGCGCCGCAACGACCGCATCGTGCAGTTCGACATGGCCGTGTTCTACACCTTCCGCGGCGGCCTGGTGGCGGAGATCCGCGAGATCATCGATTCCTACGATCTGGTGCAGCAGGTGCTGGAGCGCGAGATCGGGCCGCTGATCACGGGGGCGCGCGTGGACTGAGTCAGGTCCCTTCGCTGGAACCCTCGCGCGCGAGCGGCCGGAACCCGGGAGACTACGGGGTTCTATTGCAAATCTCACATATCGCCATCAATTGTGCATTGCGAAAACGTGAATTGCGTTTTGGCCGAAATCGGGTATTTTGTTCGTATACAAATGAGTTGAGCCCCGGCGCCCGAGTGCGCGTGGGGTTGTTTTCCGTTTTCCGTAAAGCCAGCTTCAGGACTGCCCAAAATGACAGAGCACAGCCTCTGGCGTTTCTCGCGCGCGTTGCACCGTGCGATCAACGACCGGCATTTCGCGGATATCGAGGCCCTGATCGACGAGGACGTCGAGTGGGCGCTGTACGGCCCAATCGACATGTTTCCGTTCCTCGGCGCGCGCCAGGGCAAGGACGCCGTGCTCGACGTCATCCGCCAGCTCGCCGACAATTTCAGGGTCCGCCGCTTCGACCGCGAGAGCATCATGCTTGGCGTCGATTCCGCCGCCTCGATGGTGCGCTATTCGCTGACGGCCCTGGATTCCAACAAGCCGATCAGCTTGCGGGTCGCGCAGTTCGCCCAGTTCAGGGCGGACAAGCTCGTCAGCATGCGCGTCCTGATCGACACGTTCGACCTCGTCGAGCAGGCACTCGGCCGCGCCATTCATCTGCCGAAGATGACCAGCGTCGGCTAACGCCTGATCCGGACCCGAAGGGCCGCGTTAGCGCAAAGTGCGAAGCGGTTTTCCGAAAAGATCATGCGCAAACATCAACCTAAAGCGCGATGAAAATCATCGCGCTTTAGGGGGACACCAACGGGCCCCGCTGTTCGGGACCGATGACGATGCCGGCTGCGACGTCCTGGCCTCCAGCCCCGCCGGATGCCGTCGCGCCACAAGCTCGTCGTCGGGCGCGCGCCTTTCGCGCGGCCCGTTGGTTCGCGTCTCGCCCACGCGAATTGCCACAATTTCGCAACGATAGATCAGCATTGATGCAGGCCGACCGAATGGCGCATGGTCATCACCAGGGCTCGTCCTATATTGGCGGGCAACATGCGCTGGGGTTGGCGGGCAGGACGATGGAATTCTCGACAGGTTTTGGCTGGGCCAGGCTGCCGGTGCTGGCGGCCGCATTCATTCTGGGCTCGGTGCTGACGTTACAGGCGCAGATCATTCCGCCCTTCTCCCCGCCCGCCGCCGCGGCCGCCGACGAGGCCGAGACGGAAGCCGCGGAGGCCCCTGACGTCAACGACCCCGACGTGATGAAGGGTATCGACGTCGACAAGCTCGACTGGAGTCAGCTCGCGGTCGATGCCGGCACCGGCATTGACCCCATGGCCGCCAAGAAGCGCGCCCAGGCCGCCGCCAAGGACGGGCTGGACTGGTCGTCGAACGCCAATGCCAACGGCTCCTCGGCGGTGACCGTGAAGCAGTCGGTGCTCTCGTTCTGGGATACCAAGGTCGGCGCCGACATGACGGTGGCGAGCGAGCCCAGGACGATGTCCGAGCTCCTGGCGCAGAAGGCCACCAATGGCGGCAACCTGCCGCAATCCTCCGGCAGCGCCTGGGCGACGGCAACCGCGCCCGGCGCGGGCGTGATCTGGGACAAGACCGCGGTGGAAGCCCGCGTCGATCCCGGTTCGGAGCAGAGCAAGCTCGGGGCATCGCTGATCAAATCGGTGCCGCTGTCGACCGACACGCAGCTGACGCTGCAGAACGGCTACAGCGTCAACCAGCAGGGCACCACTGCGGTGCCCGGCATCGGCGGCCACGTCACGCGCAATTACGAAACCGACCAATCCGCCAAGGTCACCCTCACCGACACCGGCACCAGCATCACCGCCGGCCAGACGCTGTCGACCACCGACGACAAATGGCTGCGCAAGGTCGGCGCCGAGCAGAAGCTGTTCGACAACGTCACCGTCTCCGGCTCGGTCGGCGAGACCTCGCAAGGTGCGATCAACAAGAGCGTCACTGCCGGCTTCAAGAAGAGCTGGTGACTGCTTCGCCTCTCCCCGCCTGCGGGGAGAGGGAGTCGCACACCGACCGAGCCGCGCATTCGCCTTATATATCGACGCCGTTCAGACTCTCGTAACCATACGCCACGGCAAAACCCCCGAATGGTCCGCACTTGCCGCATCTCGGCCCATTTGCGGTCAAAATCGGACGCCCTGATAGGGAAGCCTCACAGACGTCGTCGTGCGGGGGACACTCGCGCTGCGCTCAACGCGAACAGGGGAACAACGATGAACGCCATGCGTCCGGAAAAGATCGAAGCCACCGAGACCGAGACGGTCGACACCAACCTCGCCGCCGTGACGGAGGTCGAGGCCGGCATCCGTGACTTCGTGCGCAACGATATCGCCTATCTGCGCCGTCCGGCGTCGACCACCACCGACGCGCCGCCGCTCGACCCGAGCGCGGAGGCCACCGTCAACAACGTCAACTCGCTGATCCAGCGCGTCGCCGGCACCTCGCTCGCCGAGATCGAGAACCTGATCTCCGAGCTCGAGAGCCTGCGCGATTTGCTGCACGCCGAAGGCCAGCGCGTCCAGCGCGAGATCTCCGGCTACGCCCAGCTCAGCCAGGCCGCGATGAAGTCGACCCGCATGATCGCGGACAACGTCGCGCAGTGGAAGCGCGCCGCCGACGGCCTGCGCAACAGCTGATCGCAAAGCACCGCATCACCAGCCGCCGCGTTCCGAAAGGGGCGCGGCGGTTTTGATTCTGGAGGTCTCGTGCCCCGGACGCGGTGCGGCACGCAGTGACGCGCCGCAGAGCCGGGGCCCATGCCTCTGGCGACATGGCTTCAAGATGGGTCCCGGCTCTGCGCAGCAGCGCAAGAGCGCTGCAGCGCGTCCGGGACACGAGAGCATGGCTTGAACCCTTCGCCGCTCCCCAGCGACCAATGCCAGGCGCCCGTGCCGCTACGGCCGGGCTTGGGGACATTTCAGATGGAAAGCATTCGGCCCGACACCACGGACCCGATACCGTTGCGGCCCGCGCCGAACCAGTTCGGCACGATCATGCTGCGCTTTGTCGGGCTGCTGGCGGTCGCGATCGCCATTCTGGCGTTCGTCTATAGCCGCTGAGGTGCGGCGGCCGGATACCGGCCGCGAAGCATTAACGAACTGTTACCGGCTCGCGTCGGCGGCCGAGGCTTCCAGGGTGTAGGCGCCATCGGCATAGCCCTTCACCACCATGCCGGCGACCAGCATCACGGCCAGCGTCGCGGTCGCGAAGATGAATCCAACAAATTTCAGTGCGCCGCGATCAGCCATGGTCCTCGTCCCCTGTCGTCTGCCAATTCGTTTCAAATAGACAGCGACAGGTTCATAATTAGTTAGCACCTCACTGGTTCCGCAAAACTGCTTTGCGGTAACCATGTTGCGCGGGCTTATGCCAGCAGGCCTGAATCGCGTCCATAGCGCGCGGGCAACACTCGCGCACTCATTTGGACCGTTCATTTTGGAACAGATCTAGCTGGGCATCGCGCGCATCGGCACGAAAGCGCTGGCCGTGATGGAATAGACCTCCTCGCCGCGCTGGTTCGTGCCGGTGGTGCGGGCCGTCAAAATGCCCCAGCCGGGGCGCGAGGCCGAGACGCGCTTGTCGATGACGACGTTGACGTAAGCGACGGTGTCGCCGGCAAGCACCGGCCGGATCCAGCGCAGATCGCGAAAGCCCGGCGACGGGCCCCACACCGCAACCTCCTCGCCGCGCGACGCGGCCTCGCGCGCCAGACGCTGGCCGTCGGCGACAAGCAGGCTCATGCAGGCCGAACCGACATGCCAGCCCGACGCGGCGAGCCCGCCGAACAGCGAGTTCTTGCCCTCCTCCTCGTCGAGATGAAAACGCTGCGGATCGAACTTGGCGGCGAAAGTCTTGATGGCCTCGGCCGTGAAATTGTAGCTGCCGATCTCGCGGCGCTGGCCGATCTCGATGTCGTCGAAGAAGCGCATCAGACCGCTCCCTCGCGCCGCTTGATCAGGATCGGCGAGGTCATCTCGCCAAGCGCCTCACCCTTGGCGTTACGCACGGTGCATTTGAACTTGACGATGCCGAGCTCGGGCCGGCTCTTCGAGGTGCGCGCCTCCAGCACATCGACCTCGAGCGTGAGTTCGTCGCCGGGCCGCAGCGGCGACAGCCAACGCACCTCGTCGACGCCGGGAGATCCCAGTGAAGCCGCACGGGTAATGAAACCGTCGGCCATCATCCGCATCATCAGCGAGCAGAGATGCCAGCCCGAGCCGGACAGGCCGCGCAGCATGCTCTTGGCCGCGGCCTCCTCGTCCAGATGCATGGGCTGCGGATCGAACTCGGCGGCAAAGGCCAAAATCTCGTCGCGGGTGACATGACGCGGGCCGAACGTTCCGAACCGGCCGGGCGGGAAATCTTCGAAGGTCAGGGTCATCTTGGGAAAGCTTTGCGGGAATGACAGATTGTGGCCGCACTTTGCGGCAATCTCAACCCGCCGGCCCGCATGGCTCGTGCTACATATCACGCGGCGGCTTTGGTCTTGAGTCGGATCAGCCGGGGGCCGAGATCCACGTACCGAGGCCCGATTTGCCCTGGGGAGAGCAATGTTTTCATTCAGCGACCTGTTTCAGTGGGACCGCTTCATCACGCCGACGATCATCAAGACCTTCTACTGGCTGGTGATCGCGCTGATCTGCCTGTTCGGCCTCTCCGGCATCTTTTCAGGGCTCGCTGCGATGGCGATCAGCCCGTTCGGCGGCTTCCTGGTGCTGCTGTCGTCGATCACCAGCGTCGTCGTCGGAATCGTGTTCTCGCGCATCGTCGCGGAGCTGATCCTGATCGTGTTCCGCATCAACGAGCATCTCGGCGCGATCCGGGACCAGGGCAGCGGGATGCGGTAGCGGCCCTCGTGTCCCGGACGCGGCGCGGCATGAAATGACGCGACGCAGAGCCGGGACCCATGCATCAGCAATCAAGACTTCTGGGCCCCGGCTCTGCAGCGCACCGCAAGAGCGCTGCGCTGCGTCCGGGGCACGAAACCAACGTTACGTATTGAACCGGAAATGCATCACGTCGCCGTCGGCGACGACGTATTCCTTGCCTTCGAGGCGGAGCTTGCCGGCATCGCGGGCGCCGGCTTCGCCGCCCAGCGCGACGTAATCCTCGAACGCAATCGTCTCGGCGCGGATGAAGCCCTTCTCGAAATCGGTGTGGATCACGCCGGCCGCGGCGGGAGCCTTGGTGCCGCGATGGATGGTCCAGGCGCGCGCTTCCTTCGGGCCGACGGTGAAATAGGTGATGAGGTCGAGAAGCTGGTAGCCGGCGCGGATCAGGCGATCGAGGCCGGCTTCCTCCAGACCCAGCGTCTCCAGGAAGTCGGCGCGCTCCTCGCGCGAAATGGTCGCGATCTCGGATTCGATCTTGGCGGAGATGACGACGGCGACCGCGCCTTCCTTGGCGGCCTGGTCCTGCACCGCCTTGGAGAAGGCATTGCCGGTTGCGGCCGAGCCCTCCTCGACGTTGCAGACATAGAGCACGGGCTTGGACGACAACAAGCCGAGCATGCCGAAGGCGCGTTCTTCTTCCGCCTTGCGCTCGACGAGGCGCGCGGGCTTGCCCTCGCGCAGCAGCACCAGGGTGCGGTTGACGAGGTCGAGCTGCTCCTTAGCGTCCTTGTCGTTGCCCTTGGCCTTCTTGGTGAGGTTGTCGACGCGCTTCTCGAGGCTGTCGAGGTCGGCGAGCATCAGCTCGGTCTCGATGGTCTCGATGTCGGCGAGCGGGGCGATCTTGCCCTCGACATGGGTGATGTCGGAATCCTCGAAGCAGCGCACCACATGCGCGATGGCATCGACCTCCCGGATGTTGGCGAGGAACTGGTTGCCGAGGCCTTCCCCCTTGGACGCGCCGCGGACGAGGCCGGCAATGTCGACGAAGGTCAGCCGGGTCGGGATGATCTGGCCGGACTTGGCGATCGCCGCGAGCTTGTCGAGCCGCGGATCGGGCACGGCGACCTCGCCGACATTCGGCTCGATGGTGCAGAACGGATAGTTCGCGGCCTGCGCCGCGGCCGTCTCGGTCAGCGCATTGAACAAGGTCGACTTGCCGACATTGGGCAACCCGACGATCCCGCATTTGAATCCCATGATGTTCCTGGCCTCCGCGCTCCGCGCGTCAATGTCTTCCGAACTCGTCATGCGCGGGCTTGACCCGCGCATCCATCGTCTTCGAAGGATGGATCGCCGGATCAAGTCCGGCGATGACAGGTGTTATTCCTTGCCGTTCTCGTCCTTGGTCAAAAATCCCTTGGCCTGCATGGCGAGGTGCACCCTGTTGGCGAAGGTCGCGTCCGTGCCCTTGGCGACCAGGCCTGCATGCTCGGCCACCGCCTCGCACAGCGTCGCCACCCAGTCGTTGTCCGCCTTGGCGAAGTCCGACAGCACGTGGCCATGCACCAGCTCCTTGACGCCGGGATGACCGATGCCGAGGCGCACGCGGCGGTAGTCGTTGCCGATATGCGCCGAGATCGAGCGCAGGCCGTTGTGGCCGGCGATGCCGCCGCCGATCTTCACACGCACCTTGCCCGGCGGCAGCTCGAGCTCGTCGTGGAACACAGTGACGTCGCCGGGAGCGATCTTGAAGAACCCCGCCGCTTCCTGCACCGCGCGGCCGGAATCGTTCATGTAGGTCGTCGGCTTGAGCAGGATCACGCGCTCAGTGCCGAGCGTGCCTTCCGAGGTCTCGCCCTGAAACCTGCGGCGCCATGGTGCGAAACCATGACGCCGCGCGATCTCGTCGACGGCCATGAAGCCGATATTGTGCCGGTTACGTGCGTATTTCGCGCCGGGATTGCCGAGCCCAACAAAGAGTCGCATGACGCGGCGCGCCCCTCAGCCAGCGCGCGGTCAGGGACCACGCGCCAGCTCTTTCGAGAGATTACTTCTTCTTGTCGCCGCCGGCGGGAGCCTTGGCAGCGGCGGCAGGTGCAGCAGCGCCCGCAGCCGGAGCCGCAGCGCCAGCCGCTGGAGCTGCCGCAGCAGCGCCCGGAGCTGCAGCCGCAGCGGCGGCCTTCTGCTCTTCGGCGTAGCCGGACGGCGGCACGATGGTGACGAGGGTCGCGTCCTCGCGGGTCAGTGCCTTCACGCCGTTCGGCAGCTTGACGTCCGACAGATGCAAGGAGTGACCGATTTCCAGCGAGCCGACGTCGGCCTCGATGTACTGCGGAATGCTCTCGACACCGCATTCGAGCTCGATCGCGTGGGCGACGATGTTGACCGTGCCGCCGCGCTTCACGCCCGGAGAGGTTTCCGCCTTCACGACGTGCAGGGGCACGCTGATGCGGATGGTGGCGCCTTCGCCGAGCCGCATGAAGTCGACATGGATCGGGAAGTCCTTGACCGGATCGAGGTGATAGTCGCGCGGAATCACGCGGTGCTTCTTGCCCTCGAGATCGATGTCCACCAGCGTGGTCAGGAACCGGCCGGCGAGGATGCGCTGGCGCAGTTCGCGATCTTCGATCGAGATCGTGACGGGGGGCTGGTTGTTGCCATAGATCACTCCGGGCACTCGCCCGGCGCGACGCTCAGCCCGGGCGGCCCCCTTGCCGCTCTTCGGACGTGCGGTCGCCTTCAATTCCTTGACGGTCGTCGCCATGTCGTTAAGTCCTTGTTTTTGCAAAAGTTAATGGGCCGCAGCGCGGCCCATGGCATAGCTCGCAGCAAGCCTCCAGGGGTGCGGGGGCCACGAACTTGGCGGGCTTTTAGCCGGAAGATGCGGAAATGACAAGGAGAATGGGCTGCCAGCCCGGGTTCTTACCCTCCTCCCCTGGAGGGGGAGGGTCGATGCGCATGCAGCGAAGCGAAATGCGCAGCGGGGTGGGGTGACAGTCTCTCAAATCTGGCGGTGCCCGAGTGGAGAGATCACCCCACCCCGGCGCTACGCGCCGACCCTCCCCCTCCAGGGGAGGGTTTAAGAATCGTCCGGCCGTCCTATCCGCTGAGCTTGGCCTCCAGCGCCGCGATGCGTGCCTTCAGGGCCTCGTTCTCCTCGCGCGCCAGGCGGGCCATGTCCTTGACCGCCTCGAACTCCTCGCGCTTGACCAGATCCATGTCGCGCAGGAATTTTTCCGCCTGGGTCCGCATCACGGTGTCGAACTCGCGCTTGACGCCCTGGGCGGCGCCGGCGGCATCGTTCATCAGGCGGCCGATCTCGTCGAAAAACCGGTTGTTGGTCTGGGTCATCTCGGCCTCCGATAAACTTTGCGCGAACTCTCGAAAAGACAATGGCAATCCGGATCGCACGGTTCAAGAGCCGATCGCCGGTATCCTTGTCATCAACCGGTTTCCTTGCAATCGTATTCAACATCCCTGCATAACGGGAATCAGACGGCGTCTGCTGGCGCTCGATCGCCGCAATCCCGCTTGGATATAGAAGGCGCGATGCCCTTCCTGCTCATCGACTTTCCCGCCATCAATCCGGTCGCCATCGCGCTCGGACCGTTCGCCATCCGCTGGTACGCCCTCGCCTATATCAGCGGCATCGTATTCGGCTGGCTCTATGCGCGCTCGCTGCTGAAGAAGGAGCGCCTGTGGGGCGGGCCCGCGCCGATGTCGCTGGTCCAGATCGACGACTTCATCCTGTGGGTCACACTGGGCATCATCCTCGGCGGCCGCACCGGCTACGTGCTGTTCTACAATCTGCCGTTCTTCATTCAGCATCCTGTCGCGATCTTCAAATTGTGGGAGGGCGGCATGTCCTTCCATGGCGGCTTCCTCGGCTGCGTCGTCGCGGTGATGTGGTTCGCCTATCGGAACGGCATCTCGATCCTGTCGCTCGGCGACATCACCACCGCAGTCGCGCCGGTCGGGCTGCTGCTCGGGCGGATCGCCAATTTCATCAAAGGCGAATTGTGGGGCCGCGCCACCGATCCGAGCCTGCCCTGGGCGATGATCTTCCCTGACGATCCCACCCAGCTGCCGCGCCATCCGAGCCAGCTCTATGAGGCCGGCATGGAAGGCATCCTGTTGTTCACGGTGCTCGCGATCATGATCCGTTTCGGCGCCTTGAAGCGCCCCGGCATGATCCTCGGCGCCTTCATCCTGATCTATGGCCTGTCCCGGATCGCCGGCGAGCATTTCCGCGAACCGGACGCCCAGCTCGGCTTCCTCTGGGGCGGATTAACCATGGGCATGCTGTTGTCGATCCCGATGCTTATTGCAGGCCTCATACTTATTGTATTGGCTGCGAGGCGCGATACGCCGAAGCCCGCAGGGGCCATTCGTTAATTCCTTTTCGAGAAGACAGACCGTGACCGACCAGCCGCTACTCGACGAGATCAAGGCGCTGATCAAAGCCTCGGGCCCCATGCCGGTCTGGCGCTACATGGAGCTGTGCCTGATGCATCCGCGCCACGGCTATTACGTCTCGCGCGATCCGCTCGG
The DNA here is from genome assembly GCF_006658625.1 of Bradyrhizobium sp. UNPF46. Taxonomy (NCBI): domain Bacteria; kingdom Pseudomonadati; phylum Pseudomonadota; class Alphaproteobacteria; order Hyphomicrobiales; family Nitrobacteraceae; genus Bradyrhizobium; species Bradyrhizobium sp. UNPF46. Next base: position 74,836 of record NZ_LFJB01000027.1, on the reverse strand, counting down.
GCGTGAGGGCGACTTCACCACCGCGCCCGAAGTCAGCCAGATGTTCGGCGAGCTCCTGGGCCTGTGGACCGCCTCGGTGTGGAAGCAGATGGGCTCGCCGCAATTCCTGCGGCTGATCGAGCTCGGGCCCGGCCGCGGCACCATGATGGCGGACGCGCTGCGCGCGCTCCGCGTGCTGCCGCCGCTCTACCAGGCGCTCCACATCCACATGGTCGAGGTCAATCCCGTCCTGCGCGAGCGGCAGGGTGCGACACTGTCGGCCGTGCGCAACATCTCCTGGCACGACAGCATCGATGACGTGCCGGAAGGGCCGAGCATCATCCTCGCCAACGAATATTTCGACGTGCTGCCGATCCACCAGATGGTCCGCCACGAGAACGGCTGGCACGAGCGCGTGATCGAGATCGACGGCAACGGAAAGCTTCAATTCGGCGTGGCGCCGGAGCCGACGCCGCGCTTCGACGTGCTGCTGCCGCCGTTGGTCCGCGCCGCGCCAATCGGCGCCGTGTTCGAATGGCGGCCCGACGGGGAGATCATGAAGCTGGCCACGCGCGTGCGCGACCAGGACGGCGCGGCGCTGATCATCGACTACGGCCATTTGCGCAGCGATGCCGGGGACACCTTCCAGGCGATTGCGCGCCACACCTTCGCCGATCCCCTGAAGGCGCCCGGGCAGGCCGACGTCACCGCCCATGTCGACTTCCAGGCGCTGGCGGGTGCGGCCGAGGCTGTCGGCGCGCGCGTGCACGGGCCGGTGACGCAAGGCGACTTCCTCAGGCGGATCGGCATCGACACCAGGGCCGCCGCCCTGATGCAGAAGGCGACACCGGAAGTGGCCACCGACATTTCGATCGCCCTCAAGCGCCTGACGGAAACCGGGCGCAGCGGCATGGGCTCGATGTTCAAAGTGCTCGGCATCTCCGAGCCGCGGCTGACGGGCCTAGCCGGCCTCAGCGATCTCGAACCGGCCGGAGACGATTGATGACCCTCACCTCGTCGCTGCTGTCGGCCGTACCCGGACTTCGCCACGCGTTCTTCACCCGCGAAGGCGGCGTCTCCGGCGGCATCTATTCCGCGCTGAACGGCGGCCTCGGCTCCAGCGACGATCAGACCCTTGTCGCGGAGAACCGCCGCCGCATGGCCGAACATGTCGGCGTCGCGGCGGATCGCTTCCTCAGCCTGCACCAGATCCACTCGCCCGACGTGCTCATCGCCGAAACACCATGGCCGAGCGGGCCGCGACCGAAGGGCGATGCGCTGGTCACGAAATCGCCCGGCATTGCGCTTGGCGTCTCCACCGCCGATTGCGGACCGGTGCTGTTCGTCGATCCCAGCGCGCGCGTCATCGGCGGCGCGCATGCGGGGTGGAAGGGCGCGCTATCAGGCGTGCTGGAGGCAACGATTGCCGCGATGGAGACGCTCGGCGCCACGCGCGGCGGCATCATCGCCGCGATCGGGCCGCTGATCCGTCAGGACAGCTACGAGGTCGGCAACGAGTTCGTCGCACGCTTCATCGAGGCGGACGCGGACAATGCGATGTTCTTCATCCCCTCGCGGCGCGAGGGACACGCGATGTTCGATCTCGCCGGCTTCATTCGCAGGCGGCTGGAAGCTGCCGGCATCCTGATGATCGACGACCTCGGTCTCGACACCTACGCCGACGAGCGCTTCTTCAGCTACCGCCGCTCCGTGCATCGCAAGGAGCCGGACTACGGCCGCCACGTCCACGCCATCGCGCTCGAGGGGTGAACACACAGGCAACACGCTGTCATTCCGGGGCTCGCGAAGCGAGAACCCGGAATCCATCGTGCAGCAATTCAGGCAGCGAAATGGATTCCGGGCTCGCGCCAAGTGGCGCGCCCCGGAATGACGTGTGCTGTGTCGCCCCTGCCCTAGACCTTAATCGATTTTAACGATATCGCTGCCCTCCATAATGAGGGACGCGTCATTCATCCTCGGCCGTGCGGGTTCGCGCGTGCTGGCGGCCATGCTGCTGGCGGCATCGGCCGCGCTTGGCGGCTGCGCCGGCGGTGGCGGCGCTGCCAATTCCTACGCGATGGCGCCGAGCACCGGCTCGGGAGCGACGGTCGCCTTCGAATCGATCGACGGGCCGCCGCCGCAGGTGTTCGACCGCATGGTCGGCGTGCTCGACAGCGAATCCAAGCTGCGCAGCCTGTCCGTGGTCTCCCGCGAGGGGACGGCTGCCTATCGCGTGCGCAGCTATCTCTCGGCTCAGGTCGTACGCGGCAAGACCGTGATCGCCTGGGTCTGGGACGTCTACGACGCCAACCAGCAGCGGGCGCTGCGCCTGTCCGGGGAGGAACCGACCTCGGCCAAGGGCGGCCGCGATCCCTGGAACGCCGCCGACGACCTCGTGCTGCGCAAGATCGCCCAGGCCGGATTCAGCGGACTTTCCAACATGATCAACGGAACGCCGGATGCACCGGGCACTGCGCCTGGCCTGCGGGGACCGGCGGTGGCGAGCGTCGCTCCGATCGCACCCGCACCCGAGATGCCGGCCACGGCACTCGGCTATGCCGAGCGATAACCCCCGCTAAACCACGGCCTCAAGTTGCGGCCAAGCCGTTGGCCCGACTCAGGATTTTCGAAGGGAAAACGTAGCCTCCCGGGTTGCCATCGCAGCCCTCGGCCTGATATTTCCTCGCCCGTCGTAACCGTGCTTCCAGTGGGATCTGAGATGTTGAACGTCGTATCCAGCAAAGCGCGGGAGGAAGCATCCATGTCGGGCAAGAACGGCTCCATCAAGCTCGTCGCCGGCAACTCCAATCCGGCTCTCGCCCAGGCCATCGCGCAAGGGCTAGACCTGCCGCTGACCAAGGCGGTGGTCCGGCGCTTCGCCGACATGGAGATCTTCGTCGAGATCCAGGAGAACGTCCGCGGCTCGGATGCCTTCATTATCCAGTCGACCTCGTTCCCGGCGAACGACCATCTGATGGAATTGCTGATCATCACCGACGCGCTGCGCCGCTCCTCGGCGCGCCGCATCACCGCGGTGCTGCCCTATTTCGGCTACGCCCGGCAGGACCGCAAATCGGGCTCGCGCACGCCGATCTCGGCCAAGCTGGTCGCCAATCTGATCACGCAGGCCGGCGTCGACCGCGTCATGACGCTCGACCTGCACGCCGGCCAGATCCAGGGCTTCTTCGACATCCCGACCGACAATCTCTACGCGGCGCCGCTGATGGTGCGCGACATCAAGGACAAGTTCGACCTCTCCAAGACGATGGTGATCTCGCCCGACGTCGGCGGCGTGGCGCGCGCGCGCGGCCTCGCCAAGCGCATCAACACCCCGCTCGCCATCGTCGACAAGCGCCGCGAGCGCGCGGGCGAATCCGAGGTCATGAACGTGATCGGCGACGTCGCCGGCTACACCTGCATCCTGATCGACGACATCGTGGACTCCGGCGGCACGCTGGTGAACGCGGCCGACGCGCTGATCGCCAAGGGCGCCAAGGACGTCTACGCCTACATCACCCACGGCGTGCTCTCCGGCGGCGCGGCCGCCCGCATCACGAACTCCCGGCTGAAGGAGCTCGTGATCACCGATTCGATCCTGCCGACGGAAGCGGTGACCAAGGCGCCGAACATCCGCACCCTGCCGATCGCCAGCCTGATCTCGGATGCGATCGCGCGCACGGCGGCCGAAGAATCGGTGTCGAGCCTGTTCGACTGACGCTTCTTCGCCTCTCCCCGCTTGCGGGGAGAGGCCGGATTGCATCGCAGATGCAATCCGGGTGAGGGGGACTCTCCGCGAGTCAAACGCTCACCGCCGCCGTGGAAGCTCCCCCTCTCCCCGCAAGCGGGGCGAGGGAGTGCGCGGTCCTTCCGCCCCTTACTACCCTACGATCCCCGCGGCGACCTGGCCGCGCAGGCGCTCCAGGCCGAGCAGCGTCTCGGCACAGGCAGCGGCGACCTCGACGCCCTTGATCGCAAAATGCTTGCGGAAGAAGTCGTAATGCACCTCGGTCTCGTGGAATTGCTGCGGCGTCAGCACGGCCGAGAACACCGGCACCTCGGTGCGCAGCTGCACGTCCATCAGCGCCTTGATCACGGTGTCGGCGACGAACTCGTGGCGGTAGATGCCGCCGTCGACGACGAGGCCGGCCGCGACGATCGCGGTGTAGCGCCGCGTCTTGGCGAGGACCTGCGCATGCAGCGGGATCTCGAACGAGCCCGGCACCTCGAACACGTCGACATGGGTGAGATGCCGCGCCTCGGCTTCCTTGATGAAGGCGATACGGGCTTCCTCGACCACGTCGCGGTGCCAGCAGGCCTGCACGAAAGCCACCCGCTGCGGCTTTGCGAAGCGCGGGTGCTCGCTCGCGGGTCCTTTGGGAACCGGCGGTTGGGGGAATTCAGTTTCGGCTTGGGTATCTTGCAACATCTGATTCATGGCTTTCCTCGGTTTAAGGACCAGAATCAGGGCACACGGAACGACAAACAGCCGCATCCTCACGATGCGTCCGCCACCGACCGTTCTCTTTCATCCGGACTTTAACCGTCGGCTTCGGAGTTGCACCGAATCTGCTGACCCTTCCCTTCGGCAAAGACCTCGGGGAAGGCGCTCGCGGGCTTGGGCCTTTCGGCCCTTACCGCCGGTGGGGACTTTCACCCCGCCCTGAGAACATCGGCCGTCCGGAATGAACGGCCTGACAGGAAATATGCAGCCGGCGGACCGGCGCGGCAAGCGCGTTCCGCATGGGCAAATCGCATGGTCCCATGCCCGGGCGGCGGTTCGGCCCTCGCACGGCGGAATTAACGGTTGGCGCCGGCTGGCGTTTTCGATTCTGATTTGTTCTTCCTGTTAAGAATTGTGGCGGAGATGAGCTGTGGACGAACGAGTCCTGGCTTGTGGACGGACTCGGGACCCCGTTGCGCAGATTCCGCAAATCACATCACTTGATCCGCGACAGGCCCGCGCTGATCCGAGGGATCGCAAGACCCCGAGGAGATCGCAAAGGCGACTCCGAGGGGACGCCGTAGCGACGTTTAGGGAGCGTGCGCCGGGCCCAACCGTGTGCGTATCAAAGACAACAAGAAGGCAAGAGGTCGAGACGGCATGTCCCTGCTCGAAGGCACTATCGATTCCAGAAGCCATCCGCTCGCGGTGGTCGAGGATATCGCTGCCAGCAACAACTGGCCGTTCGAACGCTCCGGCGAAGACGAACTCACGATTGTCTCGAAGGGACAATGGACCGACTACCAGCTCTCCTTCACCTGGATGGGCGAGATCGAGGCGCTGCATCTGGCCTGCGCCTTCGACATGAAGATTCCGCTCGCGCGCCGCGGCGAGGTGCAGCGGCTCGTCGCCGCGGTCAACGAGCAGCTATGGGTCGGCCATTTCGATCTGTGGACCAACAGCGGAATGGTCATGCATCGCCAGGCCCTGGTGCTGCCGGGCGGGCTGACCGCCTCGACCGCGCAATGCGAAGCCATGCTGGCCGGCGCCATCCACGCCTGCGAGCGCTATTTCCCGGCGTTCCAGTTCGTGGTCTGGGCCGGCAAGACCACCGCGCAAGCCATGGACGCGGCGATGTTCGATACGGTCGGAGAGGCGTAAGGATCCTCGCCCCGCAATAGAGCCGACGCTCCCCTCCCCACGTCATCCCGGACAAGCGCGCTCAAAGCGCGCGCAGATCCGGGATCCATACCGCGTGATTTCGCTTGTGGCACGCGACTTGTTGCCAACACCTCCATCCACTAGAACCACTCGTGGTTATGGATCCCCGCCTTCGCGGGGATGACGCCTGAGTGTGTGGCAACGGCGATGGCAAACAATCCCCTCCAAGACATCACGGGCACCATCCTGCTCGCCGGCGCCGGCAAGATGGGCGGCGCGATGCTGACGGGATGGCTGGCAGGCGGGCTCGATCCGCGCCGCGTTGCCGTGATCGATCCGCACATTTCGCCCGAGATCACCGCGCTCGCCGCCAAGGGTGTCGCGCTCAATCCCGATGCAGCCACGGTCGGCACGGTCGAGACGCTGGTCGTCGCGGTAAAGCCTCAGATGTTCCGCGAGGCCGGCGCCAAGCTGAAATCGCTCGTCTCGGACAGGACGTCGGTGGTGTCGATCATGGCTGGAACCACGATCGCATCGCTTGAGGAGGTCTGCGGCGGCGCCGTGGTACGCGCGATGCCGAACACGCCGGCCGCGATCGGCCGCGGCATCACCGTCGCCGTCGCAGCGAACAACGTCAGCGCGGTGCAGCGCGCGGTGGCCGATGCGCTGCTGCGCGCGACCGGCTCGGTCGAATGGGTCGAGGATGAAAGCCTGATGGACGCGGTCACCGCCGTGTCCGGCTCGGGGCCAGCCTATGTGTTCCTGCTCGCCGAGGAACTCGCCCGCGCCGGCGTCGAGGCAGGCTTGCCCGAGGCGCTGGCGACCAAGCTTGCGCGCGAAACCGTTGCGGGCTCCGGCGAGCTGCTGCACCAGTCGGAGCTTCCCTCCGCCACGCTGCGCCAGAACGTCACCTCGCCCGGCGGCACCACCGCCGCAGCGCTCGGCGTGCTAATGGGCGAGCCGGGCCTGCGCGAGTTGATGATCCGCGCGGTCGCAGCGGCGACCAAGCGCTCGAAGGAATTGGCGAAGTAGTTGATCCTCATGGTGAAGAGGCGCGAAGCGCCGTCTCTAACCATGAAAGGCCCGGCTCTCGCCCGCGGCCATCCTTCGAGACGACCGCTGCGCGGTCTCCTCAGGATCGGGGCAGAGCAAGCAGAAGCTACGTCGCGCCCAGCCGCTTGTTGAACATCTCGACATTGACGAGCCCGCGCGCGTGGCGGCCCTCGCCGAGTTTGCGCGCGCCCTCGAACGCCTCGACCTCGAAGCGGATGACGCGGCGCTCCACCGCGACCACCGTCGCGGTGGTCCGCACCGTCGCGCCGACAAGGGCGGCTGCGAGATGGCGGATATCGACCTCGGTCCCGACGGTGACCCAGCCCGGCTGAAGCGCCGAGCGGATCGCATCGCCCGACGTCATCTCCATCTCCAGGATCATCATCGGCGTCGCGTACACAAAAGGCATGCCGGGCACGAAATGCCCGACCGTGCGCTCAGCCGGCACCACCAGCGTGCGCTCGGCGCTCATGCCGATCTCGATGAAGTCGCGTGCGTCCATGGTGCCTGCTCGTCATTCCGGGGCGCGCGAAGCGCGAACCCGGAATCCGGAGATTGTCGATCGAGATTCCGGGTTCAGCCCTGAACGGGCTGCCCCGGAATGACGCTTACGCGTCACTTCTTCGCCGCGGCCGCGCGCTCCACAAACGTCTTGCCGCCCTTCATCTTGTGGCGGAGCGGGGCTTCGTTGATCTGGATGACGACGGCATCGGCGTCGACGCCGAGATTCTTCACCAGCGCCTGGGTGATGTCGCGCATCATGCCGGCCTTCTGCTCGTCGGTGCGGCCCTCGGCCATGCTGACGGTGATCTCAGGCATCGTTGTCTCCCTGCTGCTTCAATGTTTCCTGCTTCGTCATTGCCGGGCTTGCCCCGCCAATCCATCATTTTGAAGATGGATGCGCGGGTCAAGCCCGCGCATGACAAGCGGGGCGAATGGCTATCCCCACCTTACGTCATGGCGGGCCAGGACCTCGCGCACCTTCGCGACGAGATCGGCTTCGCTGCACGAGAACTGTGCCGGCCGGCTCTCGCGCCATTCCTGGTTGGAGGCGATTGCGGCCGCTGCCTTCGCGCCCTCGATCAGATCCTTGACCTGCACCTCCCCGCGCGCCTTTTCGTCCGAGCCCTGGATGATCACGCAAGGCGAGTTGCGGCGGTCGGCATATTTGAGCTGGTTGCCCATGTTCTTGGGATTGCCCAGATAGAGCTCGGCGCGGATGCCGGCGGCGCGCAAGGATGCCACCATCTTCTGGTAGTCGGCGACGCGGTCGCGGTCGAACACGGTGACGACGACGGGGCCGAATTCGGGCCGCGTGTCGAGCTTGCCGAGCAGCGTCAGCGCGGCCTGCAAGCGAGAAACCCCGATCGAAAAACCGGTCGCCGGCACCAGCTCGCCGCGGAAGCGCGAGACGAGACCGTCATAACGTCCGCCACCACCGACAGAGCCGAAGCGCACCGGCCGGCCCTTTTCGTCCTTGGTCTCGAGCAGGAGTTCGACCTCGTAGACGGGGCCGGTGTAATATTCGAGGCCGCGCACGACGGAGGGATCGATCTTGATACGATCGGCACCGTAGCCCGACGCCGTGACCAGCTTTGCGATTTCTTCCAGTTCACTTACGCCGGCCTGACCGACTTCGCTCTTGGCGAGGTACGTTTCAGCGGCAGCAATTGCGTCTTTCCAATCGTCCCGTGGCTTGGTGATGGCGAGAACGACATCAGCTTCAGCGGCACTCAGATTGGCCCCCTTGGTGAAGTCGCCCTTGCCTTCCTCGCCACCGTCCCATCGTCCGGGGCCGAGCAGCTTGCGCACCTCGTCGGCGGAAAATTTGTCGAGCTTGTCGATCGCGCGCAGCACGATCAGCCTGCGGCCTGCATTCTCCTCGCCGCCGAGTCCGATGGCTTCCAGCACGCCGTCGAGCACCTTGCGGTTGTTCACCTTCACGACGTAGGAGCCGCGCGCGATGCCGAGCGCCTCCATCGTGTCGGCCGCCATCATGCAGATCTCGGCATCCGCCGCGGGCGTTGCCGAGCCGACCGTGTCGGCGTCGAACTGCATGAACTGGCGGAAGCGCCCGGGGCCGGGCTTCTCGTTGCGGAAGACGTAGCCGACGCGGTAGCTGCGATAGGGCAGGACCAGCGCGTCGGTGCCGTAGCGCTCGCCGACATAGCGGGCGAGCGGCGCGGTGAGATCATAGCGCAGGCTGATCCACTGCTCGTCGTCGTCCTGGAACGAGAATACGCCTTCGTTCGGACGATCCTGGTCGGGCAGGAATTTTCCGAGCGCGTCCGTGTATTCCATCGCCGGCGTCTCGACGGGCTCGAAACCGTAGAGCTCGTAGACGGCGCGGATCTTCTCGACCATCTCGCGCGTCGCCCGGATCGCGGCGGGATCGCGATCCTCGAGCCCGCGCGGCAGGCGCGCCTTCAGTTTCTGCGGTTTTTTGGGTTTCTCGGCCATGCGCGGCGTTTACCAGCCGGGGCGCGAGGCGGCAACCGTTCTTGCCCCTCTCCCCTTGTGGGAGAGGGTGGCTCGCCGCGTAGCGGCGAGCCGGGTGAGGGGTTCTCTCCACGAATTCAACTCACATTTGAACTCGTGGAGCCAACCCCTCATCCGGCGCTTCGCGCCACCTTCTCCCACAAGGGGAGAAGGGAAGAAAGCGCCCTACGGCTGCTCCATCCGCGCCCGGAGCGCATCGGCATCCGCCTTGGGCAGCGATTTCAGCGTCGGCTTGATGGTCTCGCCGCCGACGATCTTGCCGTTGCGCATGAACATCCAGTCCGAGATGTCGGCTTCAGCGAACTCGACCTTGTCGCCTGCCCGCTTGCCCGGCAGGTCCCGCGGCTGGTTGGCGAAGAAGCCCGAATAGCCTCCGTTCGGCAGCTTCTTCACCTCGGCGATCCAGATGTGCTCGCCCCCTTTGCGGGTATGAAAGCGCACCTTCAGGGAATGGCCTTCCTCCGACGGCTTTGGCGCTTCATAGGAAGCCCAGAAGGTCGGCAGCGTGCCGCGGGCGCGCGCGATCGCGGCATTCATTTCGGGATCGGTGGTGCGCACATCCACGATCGGCGAGCGGTCTTGTGCGGCCACCTCATGCGTGGGGCCGATGGTCAGGATGCCGAAAACGGAAACGCCGGTGATGGCGGCGAGAACCACCCATTTCATGGGTTGGGAGAGCTTTGTTGCCATGAGCGCGATGTCCAGGATGCTTGTTGCGTCCTGGCTTTGTCGCGTAGTTGTGGCGAGGAGTTCACAGCGCAAAAGTCCACAAACATTGCGCTTTTCCCCTCTCCCCGGGTGCGGGGAGAGGGGAAATCTCAAAACACCTTGCGGACCCAGTTGTGCGGATCGTTGGTGCGGCCGTACTGGATGTCGACGAGCTGCTTGCGCAGGCCCATGGCGACGGGACCGGCGGCGCCGCCCGAGATCTCGAAATCGCCGCTCACCGAACGCACCTTGCCGATCGGCGAGATCACGGCGGCGGTGCCGCAGGCGAAGGCTTCCTTCAGCCGGCCCGAGGCCGCATCCTTGCGCCACTGGTCGAGCGAGTACGGCTCCTCGCGCACGGTCTTGCCGGCATCCCTGGCGAGCGTGATGATGGAGTCGCGCGTGATGCCGGGCAGGATCGTGCCGAGCGGCGGCGTCGAGAGCGAGCCGTCGTCGAACACGAAGAACACGTTCATGCCGCCGAGCTCCTCGATATAGCGGCGCTCGATCGCGTCGAGGAAGACGACCTGATCGCAGCCATGCTGGATCGCTTCGGCCTGAGCGCGCAGGCTCGCCGCATAATTGCCGCCGCACTTGACCGCACCGGTGCCGCCGACCGCCGCGCGCGTGTAATTCTCGGACACCCAGATCGACACCGGCGCAGGCCCGCCCTTGAAGTAGGATCCGACAGGCGAAGCGATGACTGCAAAAATGTATTCGGACGACGGTTTGACGCCGAGGAAGGTCTCGCTCGCGATCATGAAAGGCCGCAGGTAAAGGCTGCCCTCGCCGCCGGGCATCCAGGCGCGGTCGATCTTCACGACCTGCTCGACCGCCTCGATGAAGACGTCCTCGGGCAGCTGCGCCATCGCCATGCGGTCCGCGGAGTCCCTGAAGCGCCGCGCATTGGCGTCGGGGCGGAACAGGTTCACGCCGCCGTCGTCGCGCTTGTAGGCCTTGAGGCCCTCGAAAATCTCCTGGGCGTAGTGCAGGACCGCGCCGGCCGGATCCATCGGGAAATTGGCGCGTGCCTCGATCTTCGCCTCGTACCAGCCGCCCTTGGCCTGGTTGTAGCGGACGATCGCCATGTGATCGGTGAAGACCCGCCCGAAGCCGGGGTCCACCAGCTTGGCCACGCGGTCCTTCTCGGGGGTCGGGTTAGATGCGGGCTGGATGTCGAATTTCATGCTCATGTCCTTGCCTCCCGCTGCCGATGGCGGCGCTGTTCTGGCGCCCGCCTGCCCCGATTGGGCCCGGCTGGCTTGATTAGATTGCTGGCCGAACCACCGCCAGCCTTGTTACGGCCGGTTTCCGTGACCAGCATGTCGGGCAGGACATGCTTTTGCGGAAGGCGGAAGTCCAGTATGTTTTGCCGAAATGCCGCTCGACAATCGCACGGTAGTTCTGATCCGGCCGTCGTCGCCTGTCCGGCTTTCTCCGGCCGCCCTGCTTCGATGCCACCCCACACGATACGATCTAAAATTTCGTGCGGGTCGATCGTTTTGTAACATTGAACCCAAGATACGTCAATATGCCTGACATAAATTTCGCAACGTCCTCTCACGACGCCACCGGGCCCGGTTCGGCCGCAGGCGATGGAGGCAATTTGCGCTGGGATATCATCGAGCTGCTGTTCTTCGCCTACCGCGATTTCGTCGGTGATCCCGACCAGGAGCTGGAAGCCTTCGGCTTCGGCCGGGCTCATCACCGGGTCATGCACTTCGTCTACCGCTATCCTGGTCTCAAGGTCGCCGACCTGCTCGACGTCCTGCGCATCACCAAGCAGTCGCTCGGCCGCGTGCTCAAGCAGCTCCTGGACGAGGGCTACATCGTGCAGAAGACCGGCGACAACGACCGCCGCCAGCGCCTGCTCTACGCAACGCCGAAGGGTGAGGAGCTGGTGCAGAAGCTCGCCGGTCTGCAGACCACGCGCATCACCAAGGCGCTCGCCGAGATGAGCCCGCAGGATGCCGAGACCGTCAAGCGCTTCCTGCGCGCGATGATCGACCGCGACGATCCGGACAAGGTGCTCGCGACGATCTTCGCCAACGTCAACCACGACACCAAGGAGTGACCGTGCCACTCGCTGCCACTCTCGCCCGCCCCCCGGCGCGCCCCGCCGATGACGCGCCGCATCTGCTGCTGGTCGACGACGACCGCCGCATCCGCGATCTGCTCTCGCGCTTCCTCGCGGCCGAAGGCTACCGCGTCACCACCGCCGCGAGCGCCGGCGATGCACGCTCAAAATTGCTGGGTCTGCATTTCGACCTGTTGATCCTCGACGTGATGATGCCGGGCGAGACCGGCTTCGATCTCGCCCGCTTCATCCGGACATCCTCCTCGGTGCCGATCGTGATGCTGACGGCGCGGCACGAGGCGGAGGCCCGCATCGAGGGCCTGCAGATCGGCGCCGACGACTACGTCGCAAAGCCGTTCGAGCCGCGCGAGCTGGCGCTGCGCATCAACAACATCCTCAAGCGCGCCGCCCCGCCGCCGCAAGCCGCGGCGGTCGAGAAGATCGTCTTCGGTCCCTACATCTACCATCTCGATCGCGGCGAGCTGCGCCAGGGCGAGGAGGTCATCCACCTCACCGACCGCGAGCGCGAGATGCTGCGCATTCTCTCGGAGACGCCGGGCGAGACCGTGCCGCGCAGCGCGCTGACCGGCAATGGCAGCGTCAACGAGCGCGCCGTGGACGTGCAGATCAATCGCCTCCGGCGCAAGATCGAGACCGACCCCGCCAATCCGCTGTTCCTCCAGGCGGTGCGCGGCATCGGCTACCGGCTGGTGGCCTCGCCATAACGCAAGTGAAGCGCGCCAGATGAGCACGATCGATACCGGCCTGACGCTTCTGAAGAGCGCCGCCGGCCGCGTCTCCGCCGCCAATGGCTGGATGGGCAACGCGTTCAAGGGCTGGATGCCGACCGGCCTCTACGCCCGCGCGCTCCTCATCATGATCGTGCCGATGGTGATCCTGCAATCGGTCGTCGCCTTCGTGTTCATGGAGCGGCACTGGAACACGGTGACACGCCGCCTCTCGGCCGCGGTGGTGCAGGACATCGCCGCGCTGATCGACGTCTACAAGGGCTATCCACAAGACAAGGATCGCGACCAGATCCGCCGCATCGCGCAGCAGCGCCTCGGCCTCGTGGTCGACTTCCTGCCGGCGGGCGACATGCCGCCGCCGGGACCGAAGCCGTTCTTCTCACTGCTCGACCAGACGCTGTCGGTGCAGCTCGGCCGCCAGATCGGGCGCTCGTTCTGGATCGACACGGTCGGGCGCTCCAATCTCGTCGAGATCCGGATCCAGCTCGACGATGCCGTGATGCGCGTGTTCGCGCAGCGCAGCGCCGCTTATGCCTCGAATTCCGAGATCTTCCTGTTCTGGATGGTCGGCACGTCGTCGATCCTCCTCATCGTCGCGGTGCTGTTCCTGCGCAACCAGATCAAGCCGATCCTGCGCCTCGCCGACGCCGCCGAGAGCTTCGGCAAGGGCCGCGAGGCGCCGAACTTCAGACCGCGCGGCGCGCGCGAGGTGCGGCGGGCGTCGGTCGCCTTCCTCGAGATGAAATCGCGCATCGAGCGCACCATGGAGCAGCGCACCGCGATGCTCGCCGGCGTCAGTCACGATTTGCGCACCATCCTGACCCGCTTCAAGCTCGAGCTGGCGCTGATCGGCGACAGCCCGGAACTCGACGGCATGCGCAAGGACGTCGACGAGATGTCGATGATGCTGGAGGATTACCTCGCCTTTGCGCGCGGCGATTCCGGCGAACAGTCGCAGCCGACCGACATGGCGCAGGCGCTCGAGGAGCTGCGCGGCGATGCCGAGCGCCACGGCCATGCCGCGACCGTCGCCTTCCACGGCCTGCCCGTGGTGACGGTGAAGCCGGCCTCGTTCAAGCGCTGCCTCGCCAACCTCGTCACCAACGCGGCACGCTACGGCAAGAGCATCGCCATCACCGGCCAGCGCGATCACCGTTATTTGACCGTCACGGTCGACGACGACGGACCCGGCATTCCCATGCATTTGCGCGAAGAAGTGTTCAAGCCGTTCCTGCGGCTGGACAACGCCCGCAACCAGGACGAAGGCGGCACGGGCCTTGGCCTTGCCATCGCCCGCGACATTGCCCGCTCGCATGGCGGCGACATCACGCTCGGCGACAGCCCGATGGGGGGATTGCGGGCGAGCGTGAGGATACCGGTGTAGATGCTCTCTTTCCCTCGCCCCGCTTGCGGGGAGAGGTCGGATCGCTCTTGCGATCCGGGTGAGGGGGTACAGGTCTCACGACGATCGCACGTGCGGAGAGATGCCCCTCACCCCAACCCTCTCCCCGTAAGAACGGGGCGAGGGAGCGCACCGGTTTCGCGGCAACGACAAACCTACTTCGGCAGCAGCGCCTTAAGCTTGTCCATGTCGCGCACGTTCATCTTGAAGCCGCCGGGCATCACGATATCGCCGGGCTTCTGATCGGGCTTGCAGGCCCCGAGCCACTTCGCTTCGAGCTGCATCGTCGTGTCCCGGCCCGCCGCACCGGCCGCGCCGCCCTGCGCGTGCGAGGTGGTCTTCACCGTATAGGCCGAGTTGAAATCGCCGGTGATCTCGGCGTGCGAGGTCGTGCTGATGCCGGCGACGCTGCACTCGGAATCGCTGACATAGCCGGTCGCGGTCTTCTTGACGTCCTGCTTGGCGCAGATCTGCTTGGCCATCGGCGAGACGTTGTTGCTCATCTCCTTGTCGACGGTCTCGTCGGTGCAATGCTGCATGGTCATCTCGGGCATCGGCGTGCCGGTCCTGACCATCTTCAATTCCCAAAGGCCGGCCTTGCGCACCGGCAGGTCGTCGGCACTGGCCACGCCAGCCGACACCACGAGGCAAAGCGTCGAGCCGAGCAAAGCGAGTTTGCGCGTCATGCGAGAAGCTCCCGGCTGAGATGCGGCGTTACGAAAAGGCCTCAGTAGAGCGTGCGGATCGGCTGCTCGGCGGCGCCATAGGGCACCCAGCGGCAGGAGAACGAGATGTAGCCGCCCTCATAAGCCTGCACGGCCAGGAACTTGACCACCTTGCCGTAGCGCGCGCAATGATCGACCGCGACCTGCCGGGCATCGACCTGGGTGGCCATCGAATAGGCGATGATGCCGCCGGTGTCGTTGCCCTTGAACGGCGGGACGTAGTCGGCGCGCGCCGACTGGCTCGCCACCATACCCAGGGCGAGAAAGCCCGCGGCCGCAATGATTCGCATTCCCGTCACTCCAATTGGCTGACCGCCAGTTTACGGTGCCAGACTCGAAGTGGAAAGAACCGAAGCCCTGCCGACCGCGACGTTGTGGTCAACTCCTGGCGAAGTGTTGCCGCGCTGCACTTGACCTCCCCCGACCTTCGCGGCACCGTCCAGCCCTTGCAAGACTTTAGCCGTCCGGATTGAACATGCGCGCCCCCTCCCCGAAATCGCTCCGCTATGCCGCCGTGCTCGGCCTGTTGTTCGGAGCGATGTCGCTCAGTGAGGCCAGGGCCGCCAACCCGCTGGAAATGAACTTCTGGCTGAGCGGGCCGCGCTACGACGGGGCCGTCGCCGATTGTGACAGGGCGCTGCCGACGATCGCCACCCAGTTCTGGGAAAAGGAAAGCACGTTCTGGAATTCCTCGTTGAAGATCACCGGCTTCTCCGCCGTGCGCGAGACCGCATTCCGGCCCTGGCAATCCGACAACATTCCGCGCCGCTATTGCACCGCTGACGCCATGCTCAATGACGGCAAGGTGCGCAAGGTGCACTTCTCGCTCATCGAGGATGGTGGATTCGCCGGCTACGGCAACGGCGTCGAGTGGTGCGTCGTCGGGCTCGACCGCAACTGGGCCTATAATCCGGCCTGCCGCGCCGCCAAGCCCTAATTCGAACAGCCCTGATTCGGGTTTATCAGACGCCCGGCGACTGCCGCCCGAATTTTGTTCTTGAAATGTTCTTGTCGCCTGCTAGGCTTTCCTGCACAGTCTAGTTGAGGGGCGTCGTCATGTTTCATTCCAGATTGCATTCGTTCTCCCGCCTCGTGATCTCGCTGGCCCTTTCCCTGCTCCTTGCCGCGGGCCTCGCCGCGTTCGCCGGGGATGCAAAGGCCCAGGACAAGCGGCAGAACGCGCCGGGCGAATTCGACTTCTATGTGCTGTCGCTGTCGTGGTCGCCCTCGTTCTGCGAGGAGGCAGCCGAGCGCGGCGGCCGCTCCCAGATCCAGTGCGGCGGACGGCCCTATGCCTTCGTGGTGCACGGGCTGTGGCCGCAATATGAGAACGGCTTCCCGGAATATTGCCAGCGGCCCGCGCCGCGGCTGAACCGCAATATCGTCTCCTCGATGCTCGATTTGATGCCGGCGCCGGGCCTGATCTTCAACGAATGGGACAAGCACGGCACGTGCTCAGGCCTCGAAGGCCGCGGCTATTTCGAGACGATCCGCAAAGCACGCGCTGCAATCAAGATTCCGGCCGAATATCTCGATCTGTCGCAGGCCAAGACCGTGGCGCCGGCGGAGGTGGAGGAAGCCTTCATCAAGGCCAATCCGGGGCTGAGCAATGCCGCCGTCTCGGTCACCTGCAACCGGACCAGGCTCTCCGAGGTCCGCATCTGCCTCAGCAAGGACCTGCAATTCCGCGCCTGCGAGGAGACCGACCGCCGCGCCTGTCGCCGCGAGCAGGTAACGATGCCGCCGATCAGGGGCGGTTAGAACCCAGCCTATCCGTCGTCATGCCCGGGCTTGTCCCGGGCATCCACGTACATGGCGCCGTGCATCTAGACGTGGATGGCCGGGACAAGCCCGGCCATGACGAGTAGAAAGAGCTGCGCATTCTCATACGAGCCGCAGATCTTCTTATGAACTACCGCCACGCCTTCCACGCCGGCAACTTCGCCGATGTCATCAAGCACATCGTGCTGGCGCGCATCATCACCTATCTGCAGGACAAGCCGGGGGCGTTCCGCGTCATCGACACCCATGCCGGGGCCGGCCTCTACGATCTCGACAGCGACGAGGCGCGCCGCAGCGGCGAATGGCTGACCGGCATCGCGCGGCTGATGCAGGCCCGCCTGTCGAACGAGAGCGCGGCGCTGGCCAAGCCCTATCTCGACATCGTCCGCGCCTTCAATCCGAAGGGAGAGCTCAAGGCCTATCCCGGCTCGCCGCTGATCGCGCGCGGCCTGCTCAGGCCGCAGGACCGGCTCGTCGCCTGCGAGCTCGAGCCGAAGGCGCGGAAAACGCTGATCGGCGTTCTGCGCCACGACGAACAGGCCCGCGTGGTCGATCTCGACGGCTGGGTGGCGCTGCCCGCCTTCGTGCCACCGAAGGAGCGGCGCGGCCTCGTGCTGATCGATCCGCCGTTCGAGGCCAAGGACGAGTTCGAGCGGCTGGGCGAAGCCTTCTCGGCGGTCTTCGCGAAATGGCCGACCGGCATCTATCTCATCTGGTATCCGGCCAAGAGCCGGCGCGCCACCGACATGCTGGCCCAGACCGTGGCGCGGCTCGCAGCTGCAGCAAAACCACCGGGAAAATGTCTGCGCCTCGAGTTCAGCGTCGCCCCCCAGCTCGAAGGCGGGGCGCTGGCCTCCACCGGGCTGCTGATCGTCAATCCGCCCTACACGTTGCAGGGCGAACTCAAGACGATCCTGCCCGAGCTGGAAATGCCGCTCGGCCAGGGCGGTGCTGCCAGATTCCGATTGGAAGTGCCCAAGCCTTAGAGCCAAGAAGCCGTAACACTCCGGCATTCTTGGGAAAAATATGCAGGAGCGGTAGTCAATCTGCAGAGAACCGTATTATGCTGTTTCCGTGACTGGCTTTACGTTCCGCTTCCGCGAATGGTTGCGGCGGAGTGAAGGCCTAAGAAAGATCCGGCCGGACCGCCAGCGGTCCGCCCAAGGATGGCCAGCTCTCCCGGGCTCCGTGAAGCCCGGTCACGTCGCGACGTGCGTCTGCGTCGCGACGGAGGAGCAATGAGGGGGAGTTTCCCGATGGCCATGACGGGAACGGTCAAGTTTTTCAACGGCGAACGCGGCTACGGTTTCATCAAGCCTGACGACGGTGGTCGCGACGTCTTCGTGCATATTACAGCTGTGGAGCGGGCGGGACTGAAGGACCTTGCCGAAGGACAGCGCATTACTTTCGAAGTCGAACCCGACAAGAAGGGGAAGGGACCGAAGGCGGTCAATCTCGTCATCCTCTCCTAGCGGGCCTGACGCACGACACTTCGGCGCAATATTTCGCGCAAAAAAATCCCGGCCGCGAGCGGCCGGGAGGTTGTTGTCCGGTAGTTTCTTCTTCAGCTATCAGAAGCGATAGTTCACGCCTGCGCGCACGACGCTGGCGCTATAGCCGTTTGACACGCCCGTAATTGCGAACTGACTGGTCGACAGATCGATGTAGAGATATTCCAGCTTGGCGCTCCAGTTCGGAGTGAGGCCCACTTCCGCGCCCGCGCCGATGGTCCAGCCCGCGGTCGTATGCGATTCCGACCAGCCGAAGGTCTGCGCGCGCAGCTCGCCGAAGGCGAGGCCCGCGGTGCCGTAGAACAGCACATTGCTGAAGGCATAGCCGGCGCGGCCGCGCAGGGTGCCGAACCACGGATTGGAGAATTTCCACGGCGCGAAGGTATCGTCGGCCCCGGCGGCCTGGATGTCGCCTTCGACGCCGAACACGAACGGGCCGTTCTGGAAATTGTAGCCGGCCTGCACGCCGCCGACGAAGCCCGAGGGCTTGGAGGGATTGTTGTCGACCGAGCCCCATTCGTAGCCGATGTTGCCGCCGAGATAAGGACCGGCCCAGCTATACGCATTGAGCGGCTGATTGACGGTGTAGGGGGCACGCTGCCCGTAATTGAGATCGGCGGCCTCTGCCGAAGCTGTCCAGCCGGCTGCAACCAACGCGGCCGCGCCCACAACGAGCCTCTTCATCACTTAACTCCAACGCAACTGCCGTCCCCGCGATGCCTGCGCCGCCGCGCGAGGCAAAACCGCATGGTTACGGAACCACCACTTTTTCGCGTAAGATTTATCGAGAGTTTTAAGTTAAAGGGCTGTTAAGCGGGGTTACCGCGCTGTTAACAGGCTTAAGCAAGCGTTACCGGGAACTGCGCCGCCATCCTGTGTGCGCCGCATCGCCGGAACTTCAAATCGGCACCCCCAGCGCCTAAATTCGCCCCATGGTTCACGATTCCACCGACGACCCGGACGACCGCGCGCGGAAATCGCCGCGGACGACTGCGAGCGACGTGCCGCCCGAGGCGTTGGCAGCGCCGGATATCGATCCCGCCGCCCCCGCCGGGGAGGACGATGACGATGCGCGGCTGCCAGACATCCTGGAGGAGAGCGGCGCGGTCGGCGAGGAGCCGCTGGCGACCGGCCATGAGGCGATCGAGCGCGCGGTCCGGCTCGCCCCGACTTCGCCCGGCGTCTATCGCATGCTCAGCGCGAATGCCGACGTGCTCTATGTCGGCAAGGCCAAGAACGTCAAAAAGCGCCTGTCCAGCTACGCCCGGCAAAGCGCGCCGCTGCCCGCCCGCATCCTGCGCATGATCGCCGCCACCGTCACGGTGGAGATCGTCTCGACCAACACCGAGACCGAGGCGCTGCTGCTGGAAGCCAACCTCATCAAGCAGCTGCGGCCGCGCTTCAACGTGCAGCTGCGCGACGACAAATCGTTTCCCTACATCCTGATCACCGGCGACCATTGGGCGCCGCAGATCCTCAAGCATCGCGGCGCGCAGAGCCGGCCCGGGCGCTATTTCGGCCCGTTCGCCTCCGCCGGCGCGGTCAACCGCACCATCACGGCGTTGCAGCGCGCCTTCCTGATCCGCTCCTGCACCGATTCCTTCTTCGAGAGCCGCACCCGGCCCTGCCTGCTCTACCAGATCCGCCGCTGCGCCGGCCCCTGCACGCGCGAGATCGACTTCGGCGGCTATACGACGCTGGTGCGCGAGGCCAGCGACTTCCTGTCCGGAAAGAGCCACGCGGTGAAGCAGGAGCTTGCCGGCGAGATGGAGAAGGCGGCGGGTGAGCTCGAGTTCGAGCGCGCCGCGCTCTACCGCGACCGCCTCGCTGCGCTCTCGGCGATCCAGTCCCAGCAGGGCATCAATCCGCGCACGGTGGAGGAAGCCGACGTGTTCGCCATCCACCAGGAGGGCGGCTTCTCCTGCGTCGAAGTGTTCTTCTTCCGCACCGGCCAGAACTGGGGCAACCGCGCCTATTTTCCGCGCGCGGAGAAGTCATTCACTCCGGAAGAGGTGCTCGGCTCCTTCCTCGCGCAGTTCTACGACGACAAGCCGCCCCCGAAGGTCATCCTGCTCTCGCACGAGATCGAGGAGAGCGAGCTGCTCGCCAATGCCCTGGCGATCAAGGCCGGCCACAAGGTCGAGGTCACCACGCCCAAGCGCGGCGAGAAGAAGGAGCTGGTCGCCCACGCCTTGACCAATGCGCGCGAGGCGCTCGGCCGCAAGCTCGCCGATACCGCCACGCAAAGCCGCCTGCTCGACGCCATGGCCACGACGCTGAGCCTGCCGCATGCGCCCAAGCGCATCGAAGTCTACGACAACAGCCACATCCAGGGCACCAATGCAGTCGGCGCCATGATCGTGGCCGGCCCGGATGGTTTCGTGAAGAACCAGTACCGCAAGTTCAACATCAAGTCGGAAGGGATCACGCCGGGCGACGACTTCGCCATGATGCGCGAGGTGCTGGAGCGCCGCTTCAAGCGCCTGATCAATCCGCCCGAGGACGCCGGCACCAAGACCAAGGACGATGATTTCCCGCAATGGCCCGATCTCGTCATCATCGACGGCGGTCGCGGCCAGCTCAACGCGGTCCGCGAGATCTTCGCCAGCCTCGGCCTGACCCAGGTGTCGCTGATGTCGGTCGCCAAGGGGCCGGACCGGGATGCCGGCCGCGAGACCCTGTTCATGCCGGAGCGCGAGGCCATCAAGCTGGAGCCGCGCGACCCCGTGCTCTATTTCATCCAGCGCCTGCGCGACGAGGCCCACCGTTTCGTCATCGGCTCGCACCGTAAGCTGCGCAAGAAGGACATCCGCGAGGCCGGTTTGCAGGAGATTCCGGGCATCGGCCCGTCACGCAAACGTGCCTTGCTGCATCATTTCGGGACCCTGAAGGAGATCGAACGCGCCTCGATCGCCGATCTCGGCAAGGTTCCGGGGGTCAGCGCCGAGAGCGCCCGCAGGATTTTCGATTATTTCCATCCCCAGCCGGGATGAACTAAAGGGGCCCAAAAGGGAGCTCGGGTCATATGGTCGTCGCATGCCGTGCCCCATCTGGGAGCGGAACGGTTGACCTGCGGGCTTGAGCGGTATTGGTAGGACGAATGAACATCGCCACGACACGAGGGACGACCAGCCGCGCGATGTCCCTCCCGAACATCCTGACCTATGGCCGGATCGCCGCGATCCCGGTCGTGGTCGGGTGCATCTATGCGCAGTCGATTTTGGATCAGCCGCTCTGGCTTCGCTGGGTCGCGGTCGCCATCTTCATCGCCGCCGCGGTCACCGATTACCTCGACGGCTATTACGCGCGAATCTGGAATCAGCAATCGGCCTTCGGCCGGATGCTCGATCCGATCGCCGACAAGCTGCTGGTCGCATCCTGCCTTTTGATGCTGGCCGCCGACGGCATCATCCACGGCTGGTCGCTGTGGGCCGCCATCGTGATCCTGTGCCGCGAGATCCTGGTCTCGGGCCTGCGCGAATACCTCGCCGCGCTCCGCGTCAGCGTGCCCGTGACCAAGCTTGCGAAGTGGAAGACCACCGTCCAGCTCGTTGCGATCGGGTTTCTGCTCGCGGGACCTGCCGGCGACGAGGTGGTGCCCGTTGTCTCGATGATCGGCCTCGCGCTGCTCTGGGCATCGGCGATCGTGACCATCTACACCGGCTATGATTATTTCCGTGCCGGCATCCATCACCTCATCAAGGAGGACGAGGGATGAAGGTGAAATATTTTGCCTGGGTGCGCGAGCGCGTCGGCAAGGCGGAGGAGACCATCGAGCCGCCTTCGACCGTGCGCACCGTCGAGGAGCTGATCGCCTGGCTGTCCAGCCAGAGCGAGGCCTATGCCTACGCGTTCGAGAAGCCGAAGGTGATCCGCGCCGCGATCGACCACGCCCATGTCAAATCGGATGCCGCGATCGCCGGCGCCCGCGAGATCGCGTTCTTCCCGCCGATGACCGGCGGCTAGGCCATGACCTCCCCTGTCGCCAGCTGCCCCGTCGCGATCCGCATCCAGGAAGACGATTTCGATATCGCCCGAGAGATCGCGGTCCTCACCAGGAGCCGCACCGACATCGGTGCCGTCGTCAGCTTTTCCGGCATCTGCCGTGCGGACGACGACAGCGCCAAGGTCGCCGCGCTCACGCTCGAGCATTATCCAGGGATGGCCGAGGAAGAGATCAGGCGTCATGCCGACGAGGCCATTTCACGCTGGCCATTGAACGGCGTCACGGTGATCCACCGCGTCGGCCGCTTCATGCCGGGTGATAACATCGTGCTGGTGCTGACCGCCTCGCAGCACCGCCAGGCCGCATTCCAGGCGGCCGAGTTCCTGATGGACTACCTCAAGACCAACGCGCCGTTCTGGAAGAAGGAAGAGAGCGCCACCGGCACCGGCTGGGTCGAGGCCCAGGCCCGTGACGACGAGGCCGCCGCACGCTGGACCAAATCCTGATGGCAAGAGCATCCAAAAAGACCGCGCGTGGCCGCGCCGCGCCGAAGCCTGCGAAAGTGGGTCCCGGCGAGCTTCTCACGCTGCTCGATTTCGTCCGTTATGCCGTGAGCCGCTTCGTTGAAGCCAAGCTCGCCTTCGCCCATGGCACGACCGACCCGGTCGCGGAAGCCGCGTTTCTGGTCTGCGAGGCCCTGCACCTCAATCCCGACCAGTTCGAGGGCTTTGCCCACGCGCGCGTCACGATTGCGGAAGGCAAGACCATCCTCGATCTCGTCCATCGACGCATCACCACGCGCAAGCCGGCCGCCTACCTCGTCAACAAGGTCTACATGCGCGGCCTGCCCTTCTACGTCGACGAGCGCGTCATCGTTCCGCGCTCCTTCATCGGCGAGCTCCTGGATTCGCATTTCGGCGGCGACGGCGAGGTCGGATCGCTGATCAACGACCCCAATGCGGTCGAGCGCGTGCTCGATCTCTGCACGGGATCGGGATGTCTCGCGATTCTCGCGGCCCATCATTTCCCGAATGCGGCGATCGATGCCGTCGACATCTCCAAGGGCGCGATCGAGGTTGCCAGGCGCAATGTCGACGAATACGGGCTCGGTGAGCAGATCACGCTGCATCGCGGCGATTTGTTCGCCCCGCTCGGCGATGCGCGTTACGACCTGATCGTCACCAACCCGCCCTATGTCGATGCGGAAGGCATGGCCGCGTTGCCACCTGAATGCCGGGCCGAGCCGAAACTCGCCTTCGACGGCGGCGCCGACGGCCTCGACGTGGTCCGCCGCATCCTGGCGGAGGCGCCCGATCACCTGACGCCGGACGGCGGGCTGATCTGCGAGATCGGCCGCGGCCGGCACCTGGTCGACGAGGCCTTCCCGGAGCTGCCGCTGCTCTGGCTCGACACCGAGGATTTCGAAGGCGAGGTGTTCTGGATTTCGGCCGCCGATCTCGGCTGAGCGCTCACGACCGCCGCGCGCGGACGGAACAAGTCAAATTCGGCCACGTTCATCCCCCGACGAATTTTCTCGCTCTCGGAGGATGTCCAGATGCTCGCGCCATCGGGCGAATTGCTGCGCGCCGGCATGGCGCTGAAGCTCAACCACGTCAAACGCGCCGCTCAGTCCTATCTGCGTGACCGGGCCGGCCAGGCATCGGGCAAGGTGACGTCTTACGCGGTGGCGGGCGGGCTGTTCGCGGTCGCGGGCCTGTTCGCGATGGCGGCCTTCTTCGTCGGGCTGATCGCCCTGTATCGCTGGGTCGCCATCACCTACGGGCAGTTCTGGGGTTTCGGTGCCGTCGGAGCCGTGCTGCTGGTGCTGGCGGCGGTCTGCGCCGGCGTGGCCACGGCGCAGATGAACCGCAAAGCCAGGCCGATCGTGCCGCTTGCGAGCCGGATGCGCGTTGCCATCGCGACGCCGCGGATTCCGCGTGGAACGGTCGGGGAGGCCGTAAAGGAGGTCGCAACCGCGATTCCCCTCGCGCCGCTCGCGCCGGGCGAACGCCGCAATGGCCGACCCGCTTGGTCCACCAACCGGCCCGTGCAGCTTGGCTTGATGCTCGCGGCGATCGGACTGGCGGGCTTCACGGCGGCGCGCCGCAGGCGGTACGGCCAAAGATCGGACGCTTGAATGCCGGCGCGGCGTCCCGAGCAGTTCGACTCGTGGCTCCTGATCGCAGCCACAGCCGTCTTCGTGCTCACCGCGGAGCGCTATTTCCAGAACTCCGGCCTGATCCGTCCGGGACCTCCACCAGACCATCGCAACGCCGAGGCGAACTCACCGGAAACGAGCCCGACGCGTGCGGCAGTACAGCCCGGCCACGGCCGCCGCGCCAAGAGTCCGTTCGCGATTCCCTGGGCGGGCTGGAAGGATATCTTCTGGCGCACCTATCAGCGCATCGATGACGATCGCCTGCTCGCGACAGCGGGCGGTGTCGTGTTCTTCGGGCTGCTCGCGATCTTTCCGGCGGTCACGGCGCTGGTTTCGTCCTATGGCCTGTTCGCCGATCCCGCGACGATCAGCGCCAACCTGCAGACGCTGGCGACCATGCTGCCGCAGGGCTCGTTCCAGATCGTCGAGGACCAGGTGGCGCGCGTGGTGTCGCATGGCAACACCACGCTCGGTGCCACCTTCCTGCTCGGCCTTCTGCTCGCGGTCTGGAGCGCCAATGCCGGCGTCAAGGCGATCTTCGACGCCCTCAACGTCGCCTATGAGGAGCGCGAGAAGCGCAGCTTCATCAAGCTCAACATGGTGTCGCTGACCTTCACGGTCGGCGGCATCGTGGCGCTGCTGCTGATGGTGGCGGCCGTCGTCGCCTTTCCGCTCGCACTCGATCATCTCGGCATGGCGCCCAAGAGCAAGCTGATCGCGGCGCTGGCGCGATGGCCGCTGCTGTTCTTCATCCTGCTCATGGCGCTCGCCGTGCTCTACCGCTTCGCCCCCAGTCGCGATGCGCCGCGCTGGCAATGGCTCAGCCTCGGCGCAGTCATCGCCGCCATCCTCTGGATCGCCGGCTCGGCGCTGCTGTCCTGGTATCTGTCGGAATTCACCAACTACAATGCGACCTACGGCTCGCTCGGCGCAGCCATCGGCCTGATGACGTGGATGTGGATGTCGGCGATCGTCGTCATGTTCGGCGCCGAGCTGAATTCGGAGATCGAGCGGCAGACGCTGAAGGATACGACCACCGGACGGCCCAAGCCACGCGGCAGCCGCGAGGCGGTCTCGGCCGACACCGTCGGCGCGACCGCGCCGTTCTAACCAATGACGACGATCGGGCCGGAGCTGATCCGGCCCGATCGAGCGGCGTCTCAGCGCTTGGTGATGACGGCTTCCAGATATTCGCTGTGCACGACAATGGTGCCGTCATCGGCATGGTTGAACTCGCCGAGCAACGCCAGGAGATCGCGCCTCAGCGCGGCCTGGCCGCTCTCGTCGAGCGCGGCAAACGCCTTCAGCGTCGGCCCGTAGAAGGTCTTGAAGACATCGAGCCAGTGCTCGGGCGAGCGATAGCGGAACACGAACATGCGCGGCTCGGCCGATATGTCCGAGGCCTGGCTTGCGAACATCTCCTCGAGCCGCGCCGGGGTGCCCCACAGCGCCGGGGACTTCACGCCGGCCGGCGGCGGCAGATGCTTGCCGATGGTCTTGAACAGCTGGCCGATGAAGCCCTGCGGGGTCCAGTTGGCGAGGCCGATCTTGCCGCCGGATTTGCAGACGCGCGCAAGCTCCGAGGCCGCCTTGTCCTGGTCCGGTGTGAACATCACGCCGAAGGTCGAGAGCACGACGTCGTAACTGGCGTCCGCAAACGGCAGCGCTTCGGCGTCAGCCTCGCGAAATTCGACCGTCAGATGGTCCGCCGCCGCACGCTCCTGCCCGCGCTTGAGCAGCGCCGGCACATAGTCGGTGGATGTGACGTCACACCAGCGCCGCGCCGCGGCCAGCGTCGCGTTGCCGTTGCCGGCGGCGACGTCCAGCACCTTGCTGCCGGCGCGCAGGTCCAGGGCCTCACAGAGTTGCTCGCCGACGATCTGCAGGGTGGTGCCGACGACGGCATAGTCGCCCGAGGACCAGGCGCCATGCTGGCGCTGCTTGACGGCGGCGAGATCGGGCTGGGCGGGAGCCTGTTTGAGCGCGGCGGATGTCGACATGGCAATTCTCCGGAGGTGAAAACGCCGGGACGATAGGGCGCATGCGGTCCGCTGGCCTTGAGAGCGGCATTATTTTACGCTGAGAGCACCTTGATTTCCCAGCGGAACCGAGGCTGGCGTGGCGTTTCATTTTGAGGATTTCGTGCTCGATGCCGAGCGGCGCGAATTGCGGCGCGCGAGGACGCTGATCGCGCTCGAGCCCCAGGTGTTCGATCTTCTGCTCCATCTCGTTCGCAACCGCGAACGCGTGGTGACGCGGGACAATCTGCTCGACGCAGTCTGGAACGGCCGCGTCGTCTCGGAATCGACGCTCACCAGCCGGATCAACGCCGCGCGGCGCGCGGTCGACGACAATGGCGGGGAGCAGCGGCTGATCCGGACCATCGCGCGCAAGGGCGTCCGGTTTGTTGGCGAGGTCACCGAGCTTTCCGAGGCGGCGACAAGCCGGCCACCGGCGGGCTTGCCGCTGCCTGACCGGCCTGCCATCGCGGTCCTGCCATTCATCAATATGAGCGGCGAAGCGGAGCAGGATTATTTCTCCGACGGCATCAGCGAGGACATCATCACCGCGCTGTCGAAGCTGCGCTGGTTCTTCGTCATCGCGCGCAACTCCTCGTTCATCTACAAGGGGCGCACGGTTCATCTGCGTCAGGTCGCCGAAGAGCTCGGCGTTCGCTATGTCGTCGAGGGCAGCGTCCGCAAGGACGGTGACCGCGTCCGCATCACCGCACAGCTCAACGATGTCGCCACCGGCAGTCATCTCTGGGCCGAACGCTACGATCGCGAGCTTGCCGATGTCTTTGCCGTGCAGGACGAGATCACCGAAGCGATCGTCGCGGCGATCGAGCCGCAGCTCTATGCCGCGGAGAGCTTTCGCGCCCAGCGCAAGCCGCCGGACAGCATGGATGCCTGGGATCTCGTGATGCGCGCGCTGTCGCATTACTGGCGCGTGACACGGCAGGATCATGTGGTGGCGCAGGCGCTGCTCGAGAAAGCCATCGCACTCGACCCCAACTACGGCAAGGCGCTCGGGTTGCTCGGCACCAGCTACATGTTCACGGCGCATATGGGCTGGATGGAGATGGACCGTGCGATCACCAGCGCCGAACGTGCCGCGCGGGCTGCCATCCGCGCCGACAACGAGGATGCCTGGGCTCACAACGCGCTCGGCCACGTCAATCTGTTTGCGCGCCGGTTCGAGGATTCGCTGGCCGCATTCGAGACCGCGTTGCGGCTCAATCCGAATTTCGCCCTGGCACAGGGCTATTACGGATTGGCACTCGGCTATTGCGGCCGCTGGCGGGACGCCGACGAGGCCGCGCGGCGGGCGATCCGCCTCAGCCCGCGCGATCCCTATGCCCCCGTCTATTACGGTATCGCCGCTTATGCCCGCTTCCTCGGCGGCGATGACGCGGAGGCGATCCGGCTCGCCCAGGAGGCCCTGCGCCAGCGGAGCGATTTCGTCGGCGCGCATCGGGTACTGACTGCGGCTGCCGGCATGGCCGGACAGGCTGATCTCGCCCACGCGGCGCTGAAGGAGCTCCGCCGTGCCCAGCCGAACGTCTCGCTCGCCTGGCTCGCCGAATTCATGCCGGTCAAGCTTGCCCGCGACCGCGAACGCTACCTCGAAGGCTTTCGCCGGGCTGGATTGACTTGAGCCGCAACGAGGCTGCTATCCCCTCGAATCAACAATGATGTTAAGGTCATGCGGCTTGGGGGAGCACGAGGCGTGACGGGATCGCACGGCGACCCGTGTTTTCCCGGGCAAGACAGTCAGCTCTTGAGGCGTAACGCGCGGCATGATTCGCATTTCGACGATCTTCATCGCCATCTGCATGGTTCTGGTCGCGGCCTCGCTCGGGCTTGTCCTCTACGCCGTCGCCGGCATCAGCGGGACCGAATCCGCGATCGTGGCGCTGACCGTGCTGACCTTCCTGATCCTTTACAACGCCGTGTCGATGCGGCTGCGCGACCGCAGCGACGTCGGCGGCCAGATTGCCGATCTGTCGCGCGGCACCGCCGACCTCGCCCGCCAGGTGGCCGAGTTCGGCCGCCGCCTGGCTGCGATCGAGGGACGTATCGCCTCGTCCAATTCGACCAACTCCGACCGCATCCAGTCCGTGGTCGGCGAGATCAACGAACTCGGCGGATTGGTCAGGCAGCTCGCGACCACCGTGTCGACCCACGAGGATCTGCTGGCCGGCGCCGCGCCGGCTCTCGCCCCGGTCGCCAGATCCGAACCCAGACCGGAGCTCAGGTCCGAGCCGGAAGCGCCAATCGACCTGGCTGCGCCGTTCGAGGAACAGTCGGTCGCCCCTCCCCCGCTTCCCGCCGCCCCCCCGCCGCCGGTGGCGCAGCCGCGGCCCATGCCGTCGGTCCAGGCCCAGACCGCCCCGGTTCAGACCGCCGCCGGACGCAACCAGACACAATTGCTGGCGACGCTGCGCAACGCCATCGACGAGAACCGCATCGACATCTTCCTGCAGCCGATGGTGACGCTGCCGCAGCGCAAGGTGCGGTTCTACGAGGCGGTGACGCGCCTGCGCGACGAGCGCGACCAGCTGATCGCCGCCGAGGAGTTCATCAGCATCGCGGAAGCTTCCGGCCTGATCGGACGCATCGACAACATGGTGATGCTGCGCTGTGTGCAGGTGCTGCGACGCCTGATGGTGCGCAACAAGGACGTCGGCGTGTTCTGCAACGTCGCGGCGTCCACGCTCGGCAATTCGACCACCTTCGCACAATGCCTCGACTTCCTCGAAGCCAACCGCGCGCTGGCGCCCTCGCTGGTGCTGGAGTTCAAGCAGGCGACGTTCCGCAATCTCGGCCCGGCCGAGACCGAGAATCTTGCCGCGCTCGCCCAGCGCGGTTTCCGCTTCTCGATCGACCATGTCACCGATCTCAGGATCGAGCCGCGCGAGCTGGCCGACCGCGGCGTGCGCTTCATCAAGGTGCCGGCCGCGCTGCTGCTCGACCCCAGGCAGGCCTCGGCGTCGGACATTCATCCCTCCGACCTTTCCGACCTGCTCGGCCGCTTCGGCATCGACCTGATCGCCGAACGGATCGAAGGCGAGCGCGCGGTCGTGGACCTGCTCGACTATGACGTGCGGTTCGGCCAGGGGTTCCTGTTCGCACCGCCCCGGCCATTGCGGCCGGAGGGGGCATCTGCTACCGGCGGGGCCTCGCCGAACCAGGCGCAGGACATTCAGGGATCCAATGGCTCCGCTTCCCCCAGCCAAGGTACGACATCTGGCGCGACATCAGCCGCTCCTCCGGCACAACGCATCACCGGCAACGCGGCGCTCGCGCGCCGCATCTGATCGGCGCCGCCCATCATGACAACGCTGCATTTCGCCGAAAGCCTGCGCGAGCTCGTGGGCGGTGTGGATGTCGTGCTCAGCGACATCTGGGGCGTCGTTCACAACGGCCTCGAATCCTTCCCCGAGGCCTGCGAGGCGCTGCACACCTATCGCAGCCGTGGCGGTACGGTGATCCTGATCACCAACGCACCGCGGCCGGCTGACAGCGTGCAGCGGCAATTGCGCAAGCTCGGCGTCGCCGACGAGACCTATGACGCCATCGTGTCTTCGGGCGATCTGACGCGGCTCTATGTCGCCGAGCATCCCGGCCGCAAGATGTTCTGGCTCGGACCCGAGCGCGACAATTCGATCTATCGCGGCCTCGATGCGAAGACCGCCCCGCTTGAGGAAGCCGACTATATCGTCTGCACCGGCCTCTACGACGACGAGACCGAGACGGCGGAAGACTATCGCGGCATGATGCTGAAGGCACGCGAGCGCAAGCTGACGCTGGTCTGCGCCAACCCCGACATCGTGGTGGAGCGCGGCGACCGGCTGATCTACTGCGCCGGCGCCATCGCGGAGCTCTATCGCGAGCTCGGCGGCGAGGTGATCTTCTACGGCAAGCCGCACCGGCCGATCTACGAGCGCGCCATGGCGCTCGCCGGTGAGCGCCAGGGCCACCAGATCGACCGGAAAAAGGTTCTGGCGATCGGCGATTCCGTCCGCACCGACCTGACCGGCGCGCGCGAATTCGGCATCGACTGCCTGTTCGTGACCCGCGGCATCCATGCCGAGGAGTTCGAGGGCCTCGACCAGCTTGATCCGGCTTCCGTGATGGAATTGTTCGGCCATCCGCCGAAGGCGCTGATGCGCGAATTGAAGTGGTGAGGGCTTAACCTCTGTCATTCCGGGGCGCGCGAAGCGCGAACCCGGAATCTCGAGATTCCGGGTTCGGTGCTGACGCACCGCCCCGGAATGACGGGGGCTAACGCGAATGCCCGGGACAAGCCCGGGCATGACGTTCCAAACGGAAAATTGTTGTCCGGCGAAGAGCGGCCCTTTACGCGCTCGCCATGTCCGGGAAGACCGCCTCGATCTTGGTCTTCAGCGTCGCCGCATTGAACGGCTTGACGATGTAGTTGTTCACGCCGGCCTTCTTGGCCGCGATCACGTTCTCGGTCTTGGATTCCGCCGTGATCATGATGAAGGGCGTGGTGGCGAGGTTCGGATCCGCGCGCACTTCGCGCAGCAGGTCGTACCCCGTCATCGGCTCCATGTTCCAGTCGGAGATCACGAGTCCGTACTTCTTGCCGCGCATCTTGTTCAGCGCTGCCGAACCGTCGCTGGCATCATCGATATTCTCGAAGCCAAGCTGCTTCAGCAGATTCCGGATGATACGGATCATGGTGCTGTAGTCATCCACCACCAGAACCGGCATCGACAAATCAACCGCCATCTCGACTCCCCCAACGCATACCCAGGAATATTACGATCGGACCCGCCGGGCCGGAGCCCGCCTGTTCCAGATGCAAGGACTAGCACCAAGGCGTTAAACAGCGCGTTAATTGGGGGCGCCCCGAAAGAACTGAAATTGCGTTCGATGCGGGTTGCCCCTCCCGCTTGACTTCATCGGGCGGGTCGCGCCACGGTCCCGGCCGGTCCCGCCGGTTCGAGAATTCCCCTGATGGCCCCGCATTTTAACGTTATTCGCGACACCACGCCGGCCTCCGCCATTCCAAGGGGCGCCGTGGTGGCCATGGGCAATTTCGACGGGGTTCATCTCGGCCACCGCGCCGTGATCGCCGCGGCCCTGGAAATGGGCCGGGCGCATGGCCGCCCTGCGCTGGCGCTGACTTTCGAGCCCCATCCACGGCGATTTTTCAGCCCCAACACCCCGCAATTCCGCCTGACGGACGAACGGGCCAAATTGCGGCTTCTGGCCGGCACCGGGCTTGCCGGCGCCGTGGTCATGACCTTCGACAAGGCCCGGGCCGGAACCAGCGCGCAAGATTTCATTCACCATGAGCTGATCGGACGGCTCGGCGTCAGCGGGATCGCGGTCGGCTACGACTTCCATTTCGGCAAGGGGCGGGTCGGCTCGCCCAGTCTTCTGGTCAATGAAGCGCCCCGGCTCGGCATCGAGGTCGACGTGCAGCCGCATGTCGACATCGACGAGCGGCCGGTGTCCTCCAGCGCCATCCGCGTCGCCCTCGCCGAAGGCCAGCTGGACGAGGCCACCACCATGCTGGGCGCGCCCTGGTTCGTCACCGGCGAGGTGATCCACGGCGAGAAGCGCGGCCGCGACCTCGGCTATCCCACCGCCAATATCCGCCTGGACGCCAATTGCGGCCTGAAGCACGGCATCTATGCGGTACGCGTCGGCCGAGGCTCGGAGCGGCTCGACGGGGTAGCCAGCTTCGGTCGCCGCCCGACTTTTGATAATGGCGCACCCCTCCTGGAAATCTTCCTGTTCGACTTCAAGGGCGACCTCTACGGGCAGGAGCTGGACTGCGCCTTCGTCGGCTTCATCCGCGAGGAGCTGAAATTCGATGGTCTAGAGGCCCTGATCCGGCAGATGGACGACGATTCCGCCCGTGCCCGCGCCATCCTGGCCGCGGCCCCGGACGCGTTTCCGAGGCTCGGCATCGTCGATTGAGGGCCGAACCCGGCCTCCCCGAACCTTTGCGCTTCCCTTTTGCGCTTCTCTTTTGCGCTTCCCCTGGCCCCCTGCTATGGAGAGCCCATGTTTGCGCGGCGCATCATAGGGATTAGCGGCCCGGCTTCCGCCTGAGCTTACGGCTCGGCGCAAGACCGGGATTTTGTCGTTTCACCCCGCGATTCCGCATCGCCATCCGTTCCCGCGCCATTCCGAGCCAGTCAGCCCCATGTCCGAAAAGCCGCAAAAGTCCGACACCAAAGACTATTCGAAAACCCTGTTCCTGCCGCAGACCGAATTCCCGATGCGCGCCGGCCTGCCGCAGCGCGAGCCGGAAATCCTCAAGCGCTGGTACGAGATCGGCCTCTACGAGAAGCTCCGCCAAGCTGCGAAGGGCCGGGCCAAATTCGTACTGCATGACGGCCCGCCCTACGCCAACGGCAACATCCATATCGGCACGGCGCTGAACAAGATCCTGAAGGACCTCGTCACCAAGAGCCAGCAGATGCTCGGCTTCGATTCCAACTACGTGCCCGGCTGGGACTGTCACGGCCTGCCGATCGAGTGGAAGGTCGAGGAGGAGCACTATCGCAAGAAGGGCAAGCAGAAGCCCGATTTCCGCGACTCGACCGCGATGATCGATTTCCGGAAGGAATGCCGCGCCTACGCCACGCATTGGCTTGGCGTGCAACGCGAGGAGTTCAAGCGGCTCGGCGTCATCGGCGACTGGGATCATCCCTACGCCACCATGAGCTATCCGGCCGAAGCCCAGATCGCGCGCGAGCTGATGAAGTTCGCCGCCAACGGCACGCTCTACCGCGGCTCCAAGCCGGTGATGTGGAGCGTGGTCGAGAAGACCGCGCTGGCCGAAGCCGAGGTCGAGTACGAGGACTACACCTCCGATACGGTGTGGGTGAAATTCCCGGTCACCTCGCCCGCGCACGGCGCGCTCGCCGCCGCAAGCGTCGTGATCTGGACCACCACGCCCTGGACCCTGCCCGGCAACCGCGCCATCTCGTTCTCGCCGAAGATCGGCTATGGCCTGTACAAGGTGACGGACGCGCCCGCCGACAATTGGACCAAGACCGGCGATCTGCTGATCCTTGCCGACGCGCTGGCCGAAGAGGTCTTCAAGCAGGCGCGCGTGACGGCCTATGAGAAAGTGCGCGACATCCCGGGCGACACCATGGACGCGATCGAATGCGCCCATCCGCTCAAGGGGCTTGCCGGCGGCTACGACTTCATCGTGCCGCTCTTGCCCGGCGACCACGTCACCGACGACACCGGCACCGGCTTCGTGCACACCGCCCCCGGCCATGGCCGCGAGGACTTCGATGCCTGGATGGCGCAGGCGCGCGACCTCGATGCGCGCGGCATCAGCACGGCGATCCCCTATACCGTCGACGAGAATGGCGCCTATACCGATCATGCGCCCGGCTTTCCCGGCAAGCGCGTCATCAACGACAAGGGCGAGAAGGGCGATGCCAACGAGGCCGTGATCAAGGCGCTCGTCGAAAGAGGCATGCTGCTCGCGCGCGGCCGGCTCAAGCATCAATATCCGCATTCCTGGCGCTCCAAGAAGCCGGTGATCTTCCGCAACACGCCACAATGGTTCATCGCGATGGACAAGGATGTTGCGGTGAGCGGCAAGGCGAAGAGCGGCGACACGCTGCGCGCCCGCGCGCTGCACGCGATCTCGGTGACGCAATGGGTGCCGCCGTCGGGCGAGAACCGCATCAATGGCATGATCGAGGCGCGCCCCGACTGGGTGATCTCGCGCCAGCGCGCCTGGGGCGTGCCGATCGCCGTGTTCGTGCGCGAGAAGGGCGACGGCTCCGCCGAGATCCTGCAGGACGAGGCGGTGAACGCTCGCATCGGCGAAGCCTTCGAGCAGGAAGGCGCGGATGCCTGGTACGCGACGGGCGCCCGCGAGCGCTTCCTCGGCGCCCGCGCGAGCGAGGATTGGCAGAAGGTCGACGACATTCTCGACGTCTGGTTCGATTCCGGCTCGACGCACGCATTCGTGCTCGAAGACCCCGCGCATTTCCCGGGGCTGTCGGGCATCAAGCGCAAGGTCGACGGCGGCACCGACACCGTGATGTATCTGGAAGGTTCGGACCAGCATCGCGGCTGGTTCCACTCCTCGCTGCTGGAAAGCTGCGGCACGCGCGGCCGCGCGCCCTACGACATCGTGCTGACCCACGGCTTCACCCAGGCCGAGGACGGCCGCAAGATGTCGAAGTCGCTCGGCAACACCATCGAGCCGCAGTCCGTCATCAAGGAATCCGGCGCCGACATCCTCCGGCTCTGGGTCGCGTCCTGCGACTACACCGACGACCAGCGCATCGGCCCCGAGATCCTGAAGAACACGGTCGAGACCTACCGCAAGCTGCGCAACACCGTGCGCTGGATGCTCGGCACGCTGCATCATTACAAGCCGGCCGACGCGGTCGCGCCGGCCGAGATGCCCGAGCTCGAGCGGCTGATGCTGCATGAGCTCGCCGTACGCGCCGCCGCCGTCGACAAGGCCTATCGGGAGTTCGACTACAAGACCGTGGTCGCGACCCTCTCCGCCTTCCTCAACAGCGAGCTTTCGGCGTTCTACTTCGACATCCGCAAGGACACGCTGTACTGCGATCCGCCGTCGTCGCTGACGCGCAAGGCGGCGCTGACGACGATCGACCTGTTGTGCACCTCGGTCCTGAAATGGCTGGCGCCGATCCTCAGCTTCACCGCTGAGGAGGCCTGGCGCATGTATCGCCCCGACGCAGAACCGTCGGTGCATCTGACGCTGTTCCCGACCGATCTCGAAAGATTCCGCGACGACAAGCTTGCCGCGAAATGGGAAACGATCCGCAACGTCCGCCGCGTCGTCACCGGCGCGCTCGAGCTCGAACGCGCCGCCAAGAACATCGGCTCTTCGCTTGAGGCATCGCCGGTGATCTATGTCGCCGACCGGAATGTGCTGATGACGCTGTTCGACACCGACCTCGCCGAGATCTGCATCACCTCGAACTACGAGGTGCGTGAGGGTGAGGCGCCCGCGTCGGCGTTCCGTCTCGATGCCGTGCCCGGCGTCGCGGTGATCGTCGAGAAGGCAGTCGGCACCAAATGCGCCCGCTCCTGGAAGATCTCGCAGTTTGTCGGCGATGATCCTGAGTACCCCGACGTCACCCCGCGCGACGCACAGGCGCTGCGTGAGTGGAAGGCGTTGGGCGTGAGCGTCTGATCCCCGGCATGCCCCCTCTCCGCGCCGGCATCCTCGCAGCATTGGTCACCGTCCTGGCCGACCAGGCCTCGAAGCTGTGGCTGCTGAACGGGTTCGACCTTGCCCGGCGCGGCGCGGTGAAGGTGACGCCGTTCTTCGACCTGGTGCTGGCCTGGAATATCGGCATCAGCTTCGGCTGGCTGCAGAACGACAGCCAGGCGGCGCAGCTCGCGCTGATGGCGGTGAAGGCCGTTGCCGTGATCGCCCTGGCGATCTGGATGGCCCGCTCGCACACGCGGCTGGCTACGGTCGCGCTGGGCCTGATCATCGGCGGCGCCATCGGCAACGGCATCGACCGCCTGGCCTATGGCGCAGTGGTCGATTTCGCCCTGTTCCACATCGAGATCGGTGGAAATACCTATAATTGGTATGTGTTTAACCTCGCGGACGTGGCCATCGTTGCTGGGGTGGCGGGGCTGTTGTATGATTCCTTCCTGGGGGTACCCGCCGCAAAAGCGCCCTGATCCCGGCCGATACGGACCGGCAGGTGGAACCCATTTTTTGCGAGGGATTGGCCGCGTTTGAGCGGCAATCTGCCACAATATGGAACAGGTACGGTAATGCGCAGCTCGAAGACCAGCGGTTCGATGGTTCGAGACCCCCAATCGGGGTTCTGGCGGGCGTTGAAATTGTCTGCTGTCGCGCTCGGCATCGGTCTCGTCATGTCGGCCGGCGCGGCCCGCGCCGGTGACGACGACGATGAAGATGATGGCATGACCTTCGAAGAGAAGATCATCGACAATCTGATGTCCGGCATCGGCGCCAAGAGCATGGAGAAGAAAGGCATCGAATACCGGGAGCGCTCGCCGCTGGTCGTGCCGCCCAAGCTCGACCTGCCGCCGCCTGCGACCGAAGCCAAGGCTGTGCCCAACTGGCCCAAGGACCCCGAGGAAAAGCGCCGCAAGGAAGCCATCGCCGCGCGCAAGAAGGCGACCAAGGAAACCGAAAACTGGCAGGTCGCCCGTCCTTTGACTCCCGCCGAAATGAAGGCCGGCCAGGTCGCCGCAGCACCCCGGACCAGCAACGACCCGATCCAGCCGGGCACCAACGGCAATCCGTCGCTCAGCCCCGCCGAGCTCGGCTTCTCCGGCGGTCTGTGGAACATGATGAAGGGTGGCAACGCCACCGAAGAGAAGAAATTCACCAGCGAGCCGCCGCGCCAGTCGCTGGTCGAGCCGCCCCCGGGCTACCAGACGCCCTCGCCGAACTACGCCTATGGCGCCGGCCCGGACAAGACTCGCCGGACCTATTTCGACATCATGTCGGGCAAGGACAAGGAACAATAGCGTTCCTGTCCCTCGGAAGCGAACCCGCGCCGGCGTGTCATGCACGCCGGCCGCGTTCGATAAATTGCATATCAGTAACTTGCCACCGCGTTGAGTTCTCTGCTTCGTGACGCGAAGCCTCAGCCGCACGGTGTAGCATGCCGTGCCTTCCGAGCCGGACATCCGGACCTCGGCCCTTTTTAAAAGGATCATGATGTCCTCTTACCGATCGGCTGCCTGCCTCTTTGCCGCGCTGCTTTCGACCAGCATCCTCTTCTCGGCCGGCGCGGCCCTTGCCCAGACCACGGTCACATCGGCGCCGCCCGCCAGCTTCACGCTCAGCAACGGCATGCAGGTCGTGGTGATCCCGGACCACCGCACCCCCGTGGTCACCGAGATGATCTGGTACAAGGTCGGCTCGGCCGACGAGACGCCGGGCAAGTCCGGCCTCGCCCACTTCCTCGAACACCTGATGTTCAAGGGCACCTCGAAGCACCCGGCCGGCGAATTCTCCCAGACCGTGCTCCGCGTCGGCGGCAACGAGAATGCCTCGACCTCGGTCGACTACACCAACTACTACCAGCGCGTGCCGAAAGAGCAGCTGCCGACCATGATGGAGTTCGAGGCCGACCGCATGACCGGCCTCATTCTCAAGGACGAGAACGTGCTGCCCGAGCGCGACGTCGTGCTCGAAGAGTACAACATGCGCGTCGCCAACAATCCGGACGCGCGGCTGAACGAGCAGATCATGGCCGCGCTCTATCTCAATCATCCCTACGGCCGGCCGGTGATCGGCTGGCATCAGGAGATCGAGAAGCTCGATCGCGA
Source organism: Bradyrhizobium sp. UNPF46 (assembly GCF_006658625.1). NCBI lineage: Bacteria > Pseudomonadati > Pseudomonadota > Alphaproteobacteria > Hyphomicrobiales > Nitrobacteraceae > Bradyrhizobium > Bradyrhizobium sp. UNPF46. The sequence continues at coordinate 37,326 of NZ_LFJB01000027.1, read as the reverse complement.
GGACGCGCTCGCCTTCTACCGCCGCTTCTATGCGCCGAACAACGCGATCCTGGTGATCGCCGGCGATGTCGAGGCCGCCGACATCCGCCCGCTGGTCGAGCGCAATTTCGGCGCGATCCCGGCCCAGCCCGCGATTCCCGCCCGGCGTGTCCGCCCGCAGGAGCCGGAGCCCGCCGCCCCCCGCACCGTCACCCTGGCAGATCCGCGCGTCGAGCAGCCGAGCATGCGGCGCTATTATCTCGTGCCTTCGGCGACCACGGCTGCGGCCGGTGAGAGCGCCGCCCTCGACGTGCTGGCGCAGCTGATGGGCAGCGGCAGCAATTCCTATCTCTACCGCGCCCTCGTCGTCGACAAGCCGCTCGCGGTTTCCGCCAACGCCAGCTATTCCAGCATCTCGCTCGATCCGACCCAGTTCGCGATCTCGGCCTCGCCGAAGCCCGGCGTGAGCTTCGCAGAGGTCGAGCAGGCGGTCGACGGCGTCATCGCCAATGTCGCGCAGAACCCGATCCGCGCCGAGGATCTGGAGCGCGTGAAGACCCAGCTCATCGCAGAAGCGATCTACGCCCAGGACAACCAGACTGTGCTGGCGCGCTGGTATGGCGGCGCACTGACCACGGGCCTGTCGATCGAGGACATCAGGAGCTGGCCCGACCGCATCCGCGCGGTCACCGCCGAGCAGGTCCGCGCTGCAGCTCAAAAATGGCTCGAGAAGAAACGCTCGGTGACGGGCTATCTGATCAAGGACACCAGTGCCGCCAAGCGCGAGGAGAAGCGTTCGTGACCTATCCCTTCCTTCGACGCGTTGCATTCTCGCTTGCCGCCGGCGCTGCGCTTTCCCTCGCCGCCATCTCGCCCTCGCTCGCCGCCGCAAAGATCCAGCGCCTGGTCTCGCCCGGCGGCATCGAGGCCTGGTTCGTGCAGGACGCGACCGTTCCGCTGATCGCCATGGAATATTCCTTTGCCGGCGGCTCGGGCCAGGATCCCAAGGACAAGTCGGGCGTCGCCAATCTGGTCGGTGACCTTCTCGACGAAGGCTCCGGCGATCTCGATTCCAAGACCTTCCACGAGCGGCTCGACCGCCGCGCCATCGAGCTCTCCTTCAGCGCTTCCCGCGACACCTTCCGCGGCAGCCTGCGCATGCTGCGCGACAACAAGGACGAGGCCTTCGACTTGCTCAGAAGCGCACTGACCTCGCCGCATTTCGACCCCGCCGATGTCGAGCGCATCCGTTCGCAGGTGATCTCGGGCCTGCGCCGCGAGACCACCAATCCGACCTCGCTGGCGAGCCGCAAATTCCTGGAGGTCGCCTTCGGCGATCATCCTTACGGCCGGCAGACCAACGGCAACCTCGACAGCGTGCCGAGCATCACGATCGCCGACCTGAAGGACTATGTTGGCCGGGTGATCGCCAAGGACGGGCTGAAGATCGCCGTTGTCGGCGACGTCGATCCGGCGACCCTCGGCAAGCTGCTCGACCACACCTTCGGCAGCCTGCCCGCCAAGGCCAATCTGACGCCGGTCCCCGACGTCGACGCTGCAAAGCCGCCGCAGCGTGTCTTCGTGACGCTCGACGTGCCGCAGACCGTGATCACTTTCGGCGGCCCCGGCGTGAAGCGCAGCGACCCGAATTTCATGGCGGCCTATGTCGTCAACCACATTCTCGGCGGCGGCGGATTGTCCTCGCGGCTCTATCGCGAGGTCCGCGAGAAGCGCGGCCTTGCCTATTCGGTCTATGAAGCGCTGCTCTGGATGGAGCATTCGGCGATCTTCATCGGCAATACCGGCACCCGCGCCGACCGCGCCGGCGACACCATCGACGCCATCGACAAGGAAGTGCGCCGCATCGCCGAGGAGGGCCCGACGCAGAAGGAGCTCGACGAGGCCAAGTCCTACCTCAAGGGTTCGCAGATGCTGGCGCTCGACACCTCCTCGAAGCTGGCGCAGGCGCTGCTGCAGTACCAGCAGGACAAGCTGCCGATCGACTATATCGAGAGGCGCAATGCCATCGTCGATGCCGTGACGCTGGACGACGCCAAGGCCGCCGCCAAGCGGCTCTGGGGCCAGGGCCTGCTGACGGTCGTGGTCGGCCGCGCCCCGCAAGCGGCGGCGCAGCCCGCGCCACCGGCGACGAAGTCGAACTGACATCCCCAACGCCTACCGCGATGGCCGGGCTCAGCCCGGCCATTTGCGTTTCCACCCTGCACCATTGCCGAAATCGGACGTCCGCGATATGTCCGGACATCACATATGGTGCCATCATGCTGCGGATATCCCGCGATCTCGTCATCGACGAGGACGACATCGAGATCGGCTTTGTCCGCGCCTCCGGGCCGGGCGGGCAGAACGTCAACAAGGTCTCGACCTCGGCGCAGCTGCGATTCGACACGCGCAAGCTGACCCTGCCGGAGGATGCCGCGATCCGGCTCGCCCGCATCGCCGGCCAGCGCATGACCAAGGATGGCGTGATCGTGATCCACGCCCAGCGCTTCCGCACCCAGGAGCGCAACCGCCAGGACGCCATCGACCGGCTTGTCGAGATCCTGAGCGAGGCGATGATACGGCCGAAGCCACGGCGCGCGACACGGCCGACCTTTGGCTCCAAGCAGCGCCGGCTTGAGGGCAAGAAGCGCCGCAGCGACGTCAAGGCCGGACGCGGCCGGAGCTTCGACGATTAGCAGCTCAGCAAAAACTCCGGCCGCGGGGGCGACCGGAGTTCTGCAATGCCATCAGGCAGCTAGTAACGTTTGCCCGTAGCGCCGCCCGTCGCAGCGTCGTCGGCCGTTCCCTTGTGCGCAGCGCTGCCCGTGGTGACGACCGTGCCCTTGGTGCCTTTGGTCGGCTTCATGCCCGTCTTATCGCCTGCTGCGCCCGACTGAGCATTCATCTCCTCATCGCCGCTGCCCATCGTGCTGCCTTGCATGGGTTTGCTCTGCACGGTGCCGCCTGATTTCGCGGTGGGAGGCGCGCTTTGTGCGAGGACGGGTGTCGCGATGAGAGCCGACACGGCGCATGCGATCATCGAGGTCTTCACCAACTTCATCCATTTCTCCTGGATTGTTTCGCGACGAATGGCTCGGCGGCACGCTACGCCGCTCGTCTGCACCGGACCATTTGCATCACGTCGAAAATTCGAGCGGCGCGAACGCCATGCAATGCGCATCGTGTGGTGATCGTTTAGGGATTTGACGGCGGTTTCGCGGAATTGTGCTCCGCATATAAGGCGGTGCGGAACAACACGCGCCGTGAACATCTCTGCACGCAGCGAAACAGCCCGCTACTACCACCGCCCATCTGACGCCGCCTAGAGTTTGCGCGCGTTGATGTGGATGGGCGGCTGTTAACGATGCGGGTGATCGTGCTGGGATTGTGCACCGCGACGGTGCTGATGGCGCGGGTTGCCGACGCGCAAATGCCTTTGCCGGCAGCAAGGCCGCCGGATGGTGCGACACTCTTCAAGCAGCAATGCGCGGTTTGCCACACCACAAGCCTGTCGGAGCCGATGCGGCAGGGGCCGCCGCTGGTCGAGGTCGTGGGCCGGCCCGCCGGCAAGATAGACGGCTTTCGTTACTCGGACAGCTTGGCGAGGGCCGAGTTCGCCTGGGACGAAGCTCGGCTCGACGCCTGGCTGACCAATCCGCAAGCCGTCATTCCCGGCGTGGTCATGGCCTACCGGCAGGCCAAGCCCGAGACGCGCGCCGCCATCATCACCTACCTCAAGGAGCTGAATTGAATGGCAAAGCCCGTTCATTCCATGATCCGCGTGCTCGACGAGGCACGCTCGCTCGATTTCTACAAGCGTGCCTTCGGCCTCGAAGTCGCCGACCATCTGAAATTCGCGGACTTCGCCCTGATCTATCTGCGTCACCCCTCCTCACCTTTCGAGGTCGAGCTCACCGTGAATTTCGACCGCAAGGAGCCGTATGCGCTCGGCGACGGCTATGGCCATCTCGCCGTGGTGGTCGAGGATCTCGATGCCGAGCACGGCCGCTTCGAGCGCGAGAAGCTCGCACCGGGGCCCTTGCGCGACTTCAAGCACGAGGGCCGAACGCTGGCGCGCTTCTTCTTCGTCAGCGATCCCGACGGCTACAAGATCGAGGTGATCCAGCGGGGCGGACGTTTCAACTAGACCAAATCAAGAAATCCACGGAGGAATGCCATGAGAGAAGTCGATCGTCGAAGCAAGCACAGCCGCCGCGTCTTTCTCAAGGGCGCGGCCACCGCCGTGCCGGTTGTGGCTGTCGCGACCAGCGTCACTGTGAGCATCGAGGATGCCTGGGCCGATGACGCCACCGCGCTCTCGCCCGCAACGATGAAGACGCTGCTGAAGGTCGCGCGCGACATCTATCCGCACGACGTGCTCGGCGACAGCTATTACATCACCGCGATCAAGCCGTGGGACGGCAAGGCGGCCAAAGACCCCGCGGTCAAATCGCTGATCAGCGACGGCATCACGCGGCTCGATCAGAACGCGCGGGACCGCCACAAGGTGGCATACGCCGAAGTGCCCTGGGAAGCCGACCGCGTCGTGCTGCTGAAGGAGATCGAGCAAAACGACTTCTTCCAGAAGGTGCGCGGCGACCTCATCGTCTCGCTCTACAACCAGAAAGAGGTCTGGCCGCGGTTCGGCTACGAGGGCTCCTCGGCCGAGCACGGCGGCTACATCAACCGCGGCTTCGCCGATATCGACTGGCTGCCGAAGGCTTGAGATTCACCCCAACGGTTCAGGAGAACGCATATGGCAAAATTCGATCTGAACGATTCCAGCGTTGTGGTGATCGTCGGCTCCGGTGCCGGCGGCGGCACGCTGGGCAACGAGCTCGCGCAGAAGGGCGTCAAGGTGGTCATCCTCGAAGCAGGTCCCCGCATCGAGAACCACGACTTCGTCAACGACGAGTGGGAGAGCTTTTCGCAGCTCGCCTGGACCGATGCCCGCACCACATCGGGGACTTGGCGCGTCGCCAAGGATTTCTCGGGACTGCCTGCCTGGATCGTCAAGGCGGTCGGCGGCTCGACAACGCATTGGGCCGGCGCCTCGCTGCGCTTCGACGAGCACGAGTTCAAGGTCAAGAGCACCTACGGCAACATTCCCGGCGCCAACCTCCTGGACTGGCCGGTGACGCTTGCCGAGATGGAGCCGTGGTACGCCAAGGCCGAGGACAAGATGGGCGTGACCCGCACCAACGGCATTCCCGGACTTCCCGGCAACAACAATTTCAAGGTGCTGGAGGCCGGCGCAAAGAAGCTCGGCTACAAGACGGTGCACACCGGCAACATGGCAATCAACAGCCAGCCGCGCGACGGGCGCGGCTCCTGCCAGCAGATCGGATTCTGCTTCCAGGGCTGCAAATCCGGCGCGAAATGGTCGACGCTCTACACCGAGATCCCCAAAGGCGAGGCGACCGGCAATCTCGAAGTGCGGCCGGACAGCATGGCGGTCAAGATCGAGCATGATGCCGGCGGCAAGGTCACCGGCGTCGTCTATGCCGACGGGACCGGCGCCATGCAGCGCCAGAAGGCGCGCATCGTCGCGGTCGCCGGCAACTCGATCGAGAGCCCGCGGCTGCTGCTCAACAGCGCCTCGACCATGTTCCCCGACGGCCTCGGCAATTCATCGGGACAGGTCGGCCGCAACTACATGCGGCACATGACCGGCAGCGTCTACGCGGTGTTCGAGAAATCGGTGCACATGTATCGCGGCACCACCATGGCCGGCATCATCCGTGACGAGGCCGCCAACAATCCGAAGCGCGGCTTCGTCGGCGGCTACGAGATGGAGACGCTGTCGATCGGCCTGCCCTTCATGGCGGCATTCCTCAATCCCGGCGCCTGGGGCCGCTCGTTCACGTCAGCGCTCGACGGCTATCCCCGGATGGCCGGCATGTGGCTGGTCGGCGAGGACATGCCGCAGGAGACCAACCGCATCACGCTGGATCCCGTCGTGAAGGACAAGCACGGTCAGCCGGTCGCGAGCGTGCATTTCGACGATCATCCCAACGACCTTGCGATGCGCGCCCACGCCTACAAGCAGGGCGCGGCGGTCTACGACGCCGTCGGCGCCACCGTGACCTATCCGACCCCGCCCTATCCGAGCACGCACAATCTCGGCACCAACAGGATGAGCGAGAAGCCGCGGGATGGCGTCGTCAACAAGTTCGGGCAGAGCCACGACGTCAAGAACCTGTTCGTCTCCGACGGCAGCCAGTTCACCAGCGGCGCTGCCTGCAACCCGACCCTGACCATCGTCGCGCTGGCGATCCGGCAGGCGGACTACATTGCCGGGGCGATGCAGAAGAGGGAGATTTGACTGCGCGCCGTTCTCTCCCCGTCATTGCGAGCGAAGCGAAGCAATCCAGACTGCCGACTCGGAAAGACTCTGGATTGCTTCGTCGCAAGAGCTCCTCGCAATGACGGCGGAGGGAGTCTCGTAGCCCGGGTGGAGCGCAGCGCAATCCGGGGCCGCTGTTGCTTGCGGCACGAATCCCGGATTTCGCTGCGCTCCATCCGGGCTACGCAACTTTGTCGGGACGACTACTCAGCCGCATCGAGGATGGGCGCCTTGAACTCCTGCACCGACGCCATCGTCTTCGAGCGATAGATCAGGCACGAGCATCGCAGCAGCGAAGCGAAATTGTTGACCTCGCCGTGGTGGTCGAGCACCTCGTTGTAGAGCGTGGTCAGGAACTTGCCGAGGCTCATGCTCTCCTTGGCGGCAATTTCCTCCAGCGTGTCCCAGAACGCCATTTCGAGCCGGATCGAGGTGCAATGACCGTCGATCCGCAAGGAGCGGGTCTGGGATTCGTAGTCGCGTTGGGGCTGGTGCGCGAAGAGATGGCACATGGCGTCCTCCCGTCCTGTTGCCGTTTTTTCACGATGCTACACCGCGGCCAGGCACCTCACAATCAGGACGGTATCCGAACCTCGCTCCATCCCGGCTGCGCGATTTTCTCGAACGCCCAATGTCTTCAATGTGATAGGTAGCCCTCTTCCCCAGGCGGCCAGACGGCTGTTGCCCAACACATGCTTTTGACGCAACACGGCCTAGAATAGCGCTGTCCGCGAATCCAGATCGAACGCCTCATGCCCGTCCGCCAGCTCCCAGAACAGGTCGTCAACCGCATCGCCGCCGGCGAGGTGGTCGAACGCCCGGCGAGCGTGGTGAAGGAGCTGGTCGAGAACGCCATCGATGCCGGCGCGAGCCGAATCGACGTCTTCACCGATGGCGGCGGGCGGCGGCGCATCGGCATCACCGACGACGGCAGCGGCATGACCGCGAAGGACCTCGCGCTCGCGGTGGAGCGCCATGCCACCTCCAAGCTCGACGACGAGGATCTGCTCCAGATCCGCACCCTCGGGTTCCGCGGCGAGGCGCTGCCCTCGATCGGCTCGGTGGCACGCCTCTCCATCACCACCCGCCATGCCGGCGAGCCGCACGCCTGGGCGCTCAGCGTCGAGGGCGGCGAGAAATCCGAGATCATGCCGGCGGCGCTGGCGCATGGCACCCGCGTCGAGGTCAACGACCTCTTCTACGCAACGCCGGCGCGGCTGAAGTTCCTCAAGACCGACCGCACCGAGGCGGAAGCCATCCGCGAGGTGGTCCGGCGTCTCGCCATGGCGCGGCCCGACATCGCCTTCACACTGGCCGGCGAGGAGCGCGCGCCGGTGACCTGGGCCGCGGCGCTGCCCGGCGCCGCCGGACGGCTGACCCGGCTCGGCGACATCCTCGGCGCGGAATTCCGCAGCCACGCCATCGAGGTCCATGCCGAGCGCGAGGGCGTCGTCGTCGCCGGCTACGCTGCCGCGCCCGCGCTGACCAAGGCCAACGCGCTCGGGCAATATCTCTTCGTCAACGGCCGCCCGGTGCGCGACAAGCTGATCCTTGGCGCGGTGCGCGCGGCCTATTCCGACTATCTGCCGCGCGACCGCCATCCGGTGCTGGCGCTGTTCGTCGCGCTTGATCCGCGCGAGGTCGACGCCAACGTGCACCCGGCCAAGACCGAGGTGCGCTTCCGCAATGCCGGTCTCGTCCGCGCGTTGATCGTGCACGGATTGAAGGAAGCCCTCGCACGCGAGGGCCGCCGCACCGCCGCCAACAGCGGCGAGAGCGCATTGTCCGCGTTCCGGCCCGCGTTCACGCCGCAACGCCCGGCGAGCTGGGACTGGCGCGCCTCGCCAGCCGCCCCCGCTGCGCCGATGCCGTCATTCGACGGCGCGGCCGCACCTGTATTCGCCGAGCGCGCGCAAGCCGCGTTCGATGTCGGTGCCCCCAGCGCGGACGTGCGGATCGAGACGCAGCCCGCGAGTGATCTCGTCGATCGCCCGCTCGGCGCGGCGCGCACGCAGATCCACGAGACCTATATCGTCTCGCAGACCCGCGACGGCCTCATCATCGTCGATCAGCACGCCGCGCATGAGCGCATCGTCTACGAGCGGCTGAAGGCCTCGCTGGCCGAAAACGGCGTGCAGCGGCAGATCCTGTTGATCCCCGAAATCGTCGAGATGGACGAGGCGACGGTGGAACGCCTGCTGGAGCGCAGCGAGGAGCTGGCTTCGTTCGGCCTCGTCATCGAATCCTTCGGCCCCGGCGCGGTCGCGGTGCGCGAGACGCCGTCGCTGCTCGGCAAGACCAATGCCGGCGGCCTCTTGCGCGATCTCTCCGAGCACATGGCCGAGTGGGACGAGGCGCTGCCGCTGGAGCGCCGCCTGATGCACGTCGCCGCGACCATGGCCTGCCACGGCTCGGTGCGCGCCGGCCGCAGGCTGCGCCCTGAAGAGATGAACGCCCTGCTCCGCGAGATGGAGGAGACGCCGAATTCCGGCCAGTGCAATCACGGCCGGCCGACCTATGTCGAGCTGAAGCTGTCGGATGTGGAGAAGCTGTTCGGGCGGCGGTAGCGAATTCGTAGGGTGGGTTAGCGAAGCGTAACCCACCTCTTTTGTTTCCGCGGAAAAAGACAGCGGTGGGTTACGCCTTCGGCTAACCCACCCTACGCACCGATACGAAGCTACGGCTTCCTCAGAAACACGAACTCCGTGTCGTCATACGCCCGCCGCTCCAATTCCTCGAAGCCATCCGGCGTCACGAACTGCGCGGCCTTCGCCTCTTCCACCACCAGCAACGCGCCTGGTGTCAGCCAGCCGCCATCGCGCAAGGACGCCAGCGCCTTCTCCGCAAAGCCCTTGCCGTAGGGCGGATCGAGGAACACGAGCGAGAACGGCTCGACGGGATGCGCGGGCCCGAGATCGGTCGCATCGCGGCGATAGACTTTCGTGACGCCGCCGAGGCCGAGCGACTCGACGTTGTTGCGCAGCAGCGCGCGCGCTTCCGCGCCATTGTCCACGAACAGCACGAACTTCGCGCCGCGGGAGGATGCCTCGATGCCGAGCGCGCCGGTGCCGGCGAAGAGATCGAGCACGCGCGCGTCCAGAATCGGATCGCCATAGGCGTGCACGAGGATGTTGAACACGGATTCGCGCAAGCGGTCCGCCGTAGGGCGGATGTCACGCGAGGACGGTGAGGCGAGATTACGCCCCTTCAAGCGACCGCCGACGACGCGCAACCTAGTCCTCCTTCGGCGTCAGGTCGCGCTTGCCGTGATAGCCGCGCTTGGGACGGCGCGGCGGGCCGTAGCCGCTCGCCTCTTCCTCGTTGCGTTCGCGCGCCTCCTCGCTGCCGGTGCGCTGCACCAGCACGCGGCGGCCCTTGCGGTCGTTGATCACGGCGCGCTTGCTGACAGGCTTTTTCTCGCTCGGCGCGTCGTCGACGCGCGCGCCCGACTTCGCGGGCACGTCGAACTGCGCCCCCGACTTCTCGATGATCTTCTCGCCGAGCTGATCGCGCAGCACGCGCGAACGGATCTCCTCGACCTGGCCTTCGGGGACCTCACCGAGCTGGAACGGGCCGTAGGAGACGCGGATCAGCCGGTTCACCTCGAGGCCGAGATGGGCGCAGACGTTGCGCACCTCGCGGTTCTTGCCTTCGCGGATCGCGAACACCAGCCAGACATTGGCACCCTGATCGCGCTCCAGCGTCGCGTCGATCGGACCGTATTTGACGCCCTCGATCTCGATGCCACCCTTGAGCTCGTCGAGCTGCGCCTGCGTGACGTCGCCATGGGCGCGGACGCGGTAGCGGCGCAGCCAGCCCGTGTCGGGCAGCTCGAGCGTGCGCGCCAGCCCGCCATCATTGGTGAGCAGCAACAGGCCCTCGGTGTTGAAGTCGAGCCGGCCGACGCTGATCAGGCGCGGCAGCCCTTCGGGCAGATTGTCGAACACGGTCGGACGACCCTCGGGGTCGTCATGCGTCGTCATCAGCCCGCGCGGCTTGTGATAGAGGAACAGCCGCGTGCGCTCGCGCTCGGGCAACGGCTTGCCGTCGACCAGGACGACGTCGTTCTTGGTGATGTCGAGCGCCGGCGAATTGATGACACGGCCGTTGACGGTGACGCGGCCCTGCGTGACCATCTCCTCGGCGTCGCGGCGCGAGGCAAGGCCCGCCCGCGCCAGCACCTTGGCGATACGCTCGCCGGCCTTCTTCGGCTTCGGCGGCTCTTCCTCCCGGCGCGGACGGCGGTCGAAATCACGCTCGCGTTCGCGATAGGCGCCGCGGCCGCCGAAGGCCGGGCGCTTCTCGAAAATCCTGCTCTCATCCTCGTTGTCGCGGCGCGGACGATCGCCGCTACGGCCCTCGCTGCGCGGATGCTCGTGCCAGTCGGAACGCCCCTCGGAGCGCTCGCGCGGGCGTTCGAATTTCGGGCGGTCACGGAACGGACGATCACCCGACGGCCGATCATCGCGCGCGCGCGAGAAGCGCGGACGATCCTCGCCGCCGCCTTCGCGCTTCTGCCACGGCTTGTCTGCGCCGCGGTCGCGGCCGCCAAAATCCTTGCGCGGGCCGCGATCCCCACGGTCGCGATCCGGTGCACCACGCGAAAATTTCCGCTCACCGTCGAACTTGCGCTCCGGGCGCTCGCCGCGCGGCGCACGATCGCCGCGATCGAAATTCGGGCGGTCGCCACGCGGCTTGAAGCTGCGCTCGCCGCGATCCTCGCGCGGGCCGCGATCCCGATCCGGTCCGCCACGCGAAAACTTGCGCTCGCCGTCGAACTTGCGCTCCGGACGGTCGCCGCGCGGCGCATAGGGCCGCTTCTCGCCGAACTTCCTCTCACCGCCGGACCGGCTGGCCGGCCGCGAGTCATCGCGATCCCTACGCGGCGGACGGTCGTCACGGCTGAAGGACGGGCGATCGCCACGCGGCTTGAACGGCCGCTTCTCGCCGTCGCGCGAGGAGCGATCGGAGAACGGACGGTCGCCACGCGGCTTGAAGCTGCGCTCGCCGCGGCCTTCGCCACCACGCTCGTCGCGCTTGAAGCGCGGACGATCACTGAAATCGCGCCGCGGGGCATCGCCCTCTTCGCGGCGGCGGAACGGACGATCACCGCGGTCGGCGCGAGGCGGGCGGCTATTGCGATCGCCTCTCGCCTCACTCTTGCCCTCGAAGCCGCGCTTGGCGAATTTCTTCTCGGGGCCGCGCGCCTTGCCGCTGCGGCCGCCTTTTGACGGTCCTCGGGCCGGGCCTCGCCGGCCGCGGGAATCGTTGTCTTTGTCGCTGTCGCGAGGCATGGGTAATCTCACTCAGGGGATGGCCAAAAAGCATTGTGCGCGCTCATTCGGAGCCGCATGCTCAGGCAAGATCGGTAAGCACTTCTGCTGAAGGCGCAGCTACTAGCAGGTTTCTTCGGATGATACGAGGCTTGAAAGCCCCCTCTTTCATGGATTTGGCGCTCAAAACGGCCGAAAACGCCGGAAAATCGGGCGAAGTGCCGATCGGATGCGTCATCGTCCGCAACTACGAGGTCATCGCCACCGCCGCCAACCGGACGCTGACCGACCACGACCCCACCGGCCATGCCGAAATCGTGGCGCTGCGCGAGGCGGCCAGCAAGATCGGCAGCGAGCGCCTGATCGACTGCGACCTCTACGTGACGCTCGAGCCCTGCACCATGTGTGCGGGCGCGATCTCCTTTGCAAGGGTGAGGCGGCTCTATTACGGCGCCGCCGACCCCAAGGGCGGCGCGGTGGAATCAGGCGTGCGCTTCTTTGCCTCGCCGACCTGCCACCACGCCCCGGACGTCTATTCCGGCGTCGGCGAGAGCGAGGCGGCGCGGCTGCTGAAGGAGTTCTTTCGGGAGCGGCGGTAGCTCGTAGCCCGGATGGAGCGAAGCGCAATCCGGGGCGGTGTCGCGGCGTTGGCAAAACCCGGATTACGCTTCGCTTCATCCGGGCTACAAGAGTCTCACCCTGCGAAGAACTCGCGCAACGCCTTCGCGGTGACCTCCGGATTCTCCTCGGTGAGGAAGTGGCCGGACTCCACCGGCATGCCCTCCACGTTGGTCGCCCATTGCTTCCAGGTGTCGAGCGGCGTTGCGGCGGCCTGGGCGATGCCGGCATTGCCCCACAGCGCCAGCATCGGCACGGTGATCTTCTTGCCGGCCTCGAAATCGGCCTTGTCGACGTCGTAGTCGAAAGTGGCGCCGGCGCGGTAATCCTCGCACATCGCATGGATGCGGGCGGGATCGCGGAACGGGGCGAGGTAGTGCTCGAGCGCGCGCTTGTCGATGGCGTCCAGCGTCTTCGATTTGGTCTGGCTCGCCATCTTGAAGCGCAGGAAGAACTCGCCCTGCCCTGCGATCAGCGTCTCCGGCAGCGGCGCGGGCTGGGCCAGGAAGGTCCAGTGCCAGATCTTCAAGCTGTAGGCGCGGTTCATCCGCTCCCAGTAATTATAGGTCGGCAGGATATCGAGCACCGCGAGCTTGGAGAGCCGGCCGGGATGGTCGAGCGCCAGCCGATACGATACGCGGCCGCCGCGGTCGTGGCCGGCTAGCGCGAAGTGCACGTGGCCGAGCCGCTCCATCATTTCGACCATGGCTTTCGCCATCGCGCGCTTGCTGTAGGGGATGTGCAACGCATCGCTCTCGGGCATGTCGGACCAGCCATAGCCCGGCAGGTCGGCGATGATCAGCGTGAACTTGTCGGCCAGTTGCGGCGCCACGCGGTGCCACATCACGTGGGTCTCGGAGAAGCCGTGCAGGAGCAGCAGCGGCGGTCCGCTGCCGCCGACGCGGGCGAAGACGCGGCCGAACGAGGTATCGATCCATTCGGAGCGAAAGCCCGGATAGAGGTCGGCGAGATCGGACATCTTGTTGCATCCTTGAAGGGCAGTCGGGCCGGTCCCCGACATCTAATTTTGCGAAAACAACCCCATGCACAGTACCGGTATCATCATCGGGGTCACTAAGCCCAACGACTTACACCACATTCTGGCGAGCACATGTGGCGAACCGGTGACGATGACCGCGCCCGAGCCGGCTCCGGACGAGCCCCCGTCAGCCCCTGGCCTTCTCGGCCTCGACCGCCTGCCAGCCGATGTCGCGGCGGCAGAAACCTTCCGGCCATTTGATGCGGTCGACGGCCTGGTAGGCGCGGGCCTGCGCTTCCGTCACGGTCGCCCCGAGCGCGCAGACATTGAGCACGCGGCCGCCATTGGCGAGGATCGCGCCGTCCTTCGCAACCGTGCCGGCGTGGAAGATCTCGACATTGTCCACCTTGGCGGCCTCATCGAGCCCCTCGATGCGCGTCCCTTTCTGGTAGTCGCCGGGATAGCCCTTGGCCGCCATCACCACGGTGATCGCGGCTTCCTTGTGCCAGCGCAGGTCGAAATTCTTCAGCTGCCCGTCGCAGGCGGCGAGCAGCGCCGGCACGATGTCGCTCATCATGCGCAGCATCAGCACCTGGCATTCGGGGTCGCCGAAGCGGACGTTGAACTCGAACAGCTTTGGGCCCTGCGTCGTCAGCATGATGCCGGCATAGAGAATGCCGCGGAACGGCGTGCCGCGCTGCTTCATGCCCGCGACCGTCGGCAGGATGATCTTGGCCATGATCGCGTCGTGGACGGCAGGCGTCACCAGCGGCGTCGGCGAATAGGCGCCCATGCCGCCGGTGTTCGGCCCGACATCGTGGTCGAACACGCGCTTGTGGTCCTGCGCGGAGGCCAGCGGAATGGCGGTCTCGCCGTCGCACAGCGCGAAGAAGCTGATCTCGCGGCCGGGCAAGAATTCCTCGATCACGACCTCAGCGCCGGCCTCGCCGAAGGCGCCCTCGAACATCATGGCGATGGCGTCCTCCGCCTCGCGCACGGTCTTGGCCACGACGACGCCCTTGCCGGCGGCGAGCCCGTCGGCCTTCACCACGATCGGCGCGCCCTGGCTCTGCACATAGGCGCGCGCGTCATTGGCATTGGTGAAACGCTTATAGGCCCCGGTCGGAATGCCGAACTCGGTGCACAGCGCCTTGGTGAACCCCTTGGAGCTTTCGAGCTGGGCGGGGATCTTGTTCGGCCCGAACGCCTTGATGCCGGCGGCGGTGAGATCATCGACGATGCCGGCCGCCAGCGGCGTCTCCGGCCCGACCACCACCAGCTCGACCTTGTTCTGCTTGCAGAAGGCGATCACCGCGGCGTGGTCGGCGACATCGAGCGCCACGCATTCGGCCTCCTTCGCGATGCCGGCATTGCCGGGCGCGCACCAGAATTTGGTCACCAGGGGAGAGGCCGCGATCTTCCAAGCCAGAGCATGTTCGCGGCCGCCGGAACCGAGGAGGAGAATGTGCATCGAGGGCTCGGAAATGAGGGGTTTTACTGGGGCGGAGGTCGCACGAATCGGGGTGGGGCTCAAGGGGGGCTGGCGGCAAACTCCCCGTCATTCCGGGGCAGAATCAGCTAAATTGGCCAGCTCCACCAGAGGCAGCCATAGGACCATTGAGCTGGGCAAAGCGCGCTAAAGAACGAGCGAACACACAAGCTGGCGAGGCCCGCCCCCAGTCCGGTGCGAATGGCCGTACCAAAGGCGTTGGCACGCAACGAGACTATGGAAAAATAGTAACGGCGGAATAATGGACGCAACCGGATCAATTGGCCAGAGAGATCAAGATGAGCCGACGAGGCAGGCAGCGGTTGGAGATCGATTTTGGGTATGGTTCGCGGACGAGCCTTCAGCGTTTGAAGTTCATTTAGCTGAGACCCTAACTGCCTTTCCAAAACCAGAACTTGGTCAGGATAATAACGGAGTATTTCACGTAAGGGCTTACTCGTGGCGTGGTCGTCCAGAATTTACGCAGGAGTTTCTGAAAGCGCATCTCCCCCGCTCCATCGAACTACCCGCCGATGGCATGATCAAGTTCGTAACGATTGATGACAAGTTAGAGTTCTCAATTCCAGTGGAGACACTTTCATTTTCGCACAGTGCGGAAGCTGGTTCGATCCATGTCACTGCACGCAAATTGACGCTAAACGATCAGACTTTGATGATATTGGCATCCCGTCAATCTGATCATGATCGGGAGGCGCCGGCTCTCTCAGGATCGCTTGATGCGCTTGGCCTAATCTCATTACTATCAGGGAACGTCTTGCTCGGCCGTTGCCTGTTCTCCTCATACTTCTGCACTACTCGCAAAAAATTCCTCAGTGGAACACTCGGCGTCGTTGGTCCGTCACCTGTCGATTGGACACCAATAAAGTTCGCTGATGAAAATCCAGATAGTAGACTTGATGCGCGGGGTGATCGGACCCATGCCGCGCTATGGTTCGCTGGACTAGCTTTCTCGGCGAACGACAATGCCTCCAAAGTAGTTTCTTATGTCACGGCGCTCGAGATTCTAACGAGAAAGAATATCAAGAACTATCTTAGCCACCTTTACCGGAAGGATTCAGAACTACATAGAACCGCAATCGAGAAGGTGCTCGCCTTGCTGAACCTCCGCGGCGACCTTGTACACAAAGGACAGCGGATCGTCCTCTCGTCCGAACTCGAAAGATTTGCTCAGGCGTTCATCCTCGACGCGATCCGCGAGAATAACAAGATTGCATCCGCAGGATTCGCTGTGCAAAGTCTGATTGAGGCCACGCGCCGCTGATGCCCGTAGGAGGGGTTGAGCCCTTGCGAAACCCATCACGCGTGCCTTTCTACGCGTCCGTAGACCTAGGAATTACGGTGACAGTGCATAAAATTCCTAAAGCTGAGGCCAAAGCATCAGTCGACATGTTTAGTGCACTGTCACAGAACTCGTGAAACCAGACTTCCCTTCACGGCCCTTTCATCGATCGTGACACCTAAGACCGTCACCCTGAGGCGGCCGCTCCTTCAGCGGCCCTCGAAGGGCGACGGCCCGGCTGCTGCAACGGGGCCGTTCATCCTTCGAGGCTCAAGCACCGGCGCAGGCGCGCCGCTGCTTGAGCACCTCAGGATGACGGGATGACCGGTGATGCTTCGGAGCGAGCTACCCCCGCTTCCCCGCAATGATCTCCTGCAACGTAGCCACATGCCGCGCGAACGCCCCGCGGCCCGCCGCCGCTGCCGTCACCGTCGTCTGCGGCTTCTTCCCCACGAACGCCTTCTCCACCGAGACGTAACCCGCCTTCGCCAACGTCTCGATATGAGCCCCGAGATTGCCGTCGGTGGCTCCGGTGAGTTTCTCCAGCCGTGCGAACTCCAGGCCCGCCGTCGCAGGCAGCGCATTCGGCGCCGCCATGATCTTCAGCCGCAGCGGCTGGTGGATGATGTCGTCGAGCTCGGCCATCAGATCCGCCGCATCCAGAGGCCGCCGAGGATCAGGCCGCCGCCGTTGACGAAGGCCATCCAGAGCGGGAACGCCTCGCCGATATAGACATAGCCGATCAGCGTCAGGGCCGTGACGCCAAGACCGATGCGATGAAGGCCTTGCCGAACCAGAGGCCCGCAAGGGTGTAAAACAAAATGAATTACAGTGACAGTGCATGAAATTCTAAAACTAAAGCCAAACATCAATCGACATGGTTCAGTGCACTGTCACCGAAACCGAATGATGGTCGAGAGAGTCGCGCCGCGCGAACGCGACGAAGCTGCTCGTCCCTTGATTGCGCCGTGGCGCTAAATCACGTCACCTTGACGTATACGCCATAATGTCATATATTGACGCTCGGAGGCAAATTGAATGAATGCAACTCATTTCAACAGATCGCTTAAGTATCTAAACTTGTCTGTCTATGCGGCCGCGCCAATTCTTGGCATCAGCCTTCGTCAAGCACAACGA
Organism: Bradyrhizobium sp. UNPF46; assembly: GCF_006658625.1. Lineage (NCBI taxonomy): Bacteria > Pseudomonadati > Pseudomonadota > Alphaproteobacteria > Hyphomicrobiales > Nitrobacteraceae > Bradyrhizobium > Bradyrhizobium sp. UNPF46. The sequence goes on along the minus strand of NZ_LFJB01000027.1, from coordinate 20,205 downwards.
TACTCTAGCGGCGATGATCCGCAGGAAATTTCCGGGCCGGTAGCGAACCTTCTCATCCTTTTGCAGAGGCAGGTCTTCGATCTGAAGAAGAGGCGCCACGAACTGATCGGAATGATCGACGCTATTGATCAACGCGGCCTTCGGGTCGGCACCAACAATCGCGACGAGACACCTGCATGGCGCGGCCAACTGAAAGTGTGGCTCGACGAGATCGAAGATCTGCTTCGTAATCATCCCTCCGGTTTGCCCTCTCAGATTGAATAGGCAGATAATCATGAATCCCTGGTTGGGGATATGCAGTTAACTGTTTGCCCGCGCCGGGTTCACGCAAACTCGGCCGTATTGTTGGCGCGATTCCGCCACACGGCTTACCGAAACTTTGTCCCTCCACGACAATGAGAATCGCAATGCAGATTAATATGAAGATTGGCGTCACCCACGACCAACTTGAGAGCCTGATCGTTAACGATGTACGCCGCCGCGCTCACTGCGACGGGTTCAAGGCGATATCGTTCTATCGAACTGCTGAAATACCTGGCACCAATTGGGTCCCCGCCAGCGTGAACTACGGCAAAGCCGGCAGCGTGGTGTGTGATGCAGCACTGCGTGAAATAATTCCGCGCATGCAACGAGAATACGATCTCATCGGGGGGTAATTCGTCGGCAGAGGCGCGTTGGCATGATGACGCAACGCTACACCTGCTTCCCCGCAATGATCTCCTGCAGCGTCGCGACATGCCGCGCGAACGCGCCGCGGCCCGCTGCGGTCGCCGTCACCGTCGTCTGCGGCTTCTTCCCCACGAACGCCTTGTCCACCGAGACGTAGCCCGCCTTCGCCAGCGTCTCGATGTGCGCGCCGAGATTGCCGTCGGTGGCACCGGTGAGCTTCTTCAGGCGTGCGAATTCCAGGCCGGCTGACACCGGCAGCGCGTTCAAGGCGGCCATGATCTTGAGCCGCAGCGGCTGGTGGATGATGTCGTCGAGCTCGGCCATGCGCTAGATCCGCCGCATCCAGAGGCCGCCGAGGATCAGGCCGCCGCCGTTGACGAAGGCCATCCAGAGCGGGAACGCCTCGCCGATGTAGAAGAAGCCGAACAACGTCAGCGCGGCGATGCCGAGGCCGATCGCCAGGAAGGCATGACCGAACCAGAGGCCGGCCATCGTGTAGAACAGCATGAAATAGAGCGGCCAGAACGTGCCCAGCTGGCGCGGGCCGAAATGGCCGATCACGTCAGTGCAGAGATAACCGAAGGCGAAGAACAGCGCGAGCACCAGCAGCATCCTGATGCTGGCCGCGGAACCGTTGGCGTGTTGCGGCGGATTCAGCAGGCGGAGCGCGACCAGACCGCCGACGCCCAAGACATCCGCGGCAACCCAGGCGTAGCCCGCGTAGATCGGCCAGAGCCAGGTCACGAGATTGGCTGCGAACACGATCACGCCCCACCACACCGCAGCCAGGCTCGCCAGCTCGTAGAGCTGCGATTGCTTCAGGCGCTGGACGATGTCGTCGATATCGGCCAGCGCCGCGGAGGCCTCCTTGCTGTCGATCATGTCATCCCTTTCTGTCTCGGAGCCATCGCGGACTCGCGGCGATACCCGAGCGCACGCCTCGTCCTTCGAGACGACCGCTTCGCGGTCTCCTCAGGATGAGGCTCAGAGGCAGCTTTGCTTTTGAACCAGCCGCCACGCAGTCGATCCTCATCCTGAGGGCCTGCCGAAGGCAGACGTCTCGAAGGATGGCCGCGAGCGCGGTGACGCCTGGGCAAGCGCCTCGTCCTTCGAGACGACCGCTTCGCGGTCTCCTCAGGATGAGGCTCAGAGGCAGCTTTGCTTTTGAAGCAGCTGCCACGCATTCAGTCCTCATCCTGAGGGCCTGCCGCAGGCAGGCGTCTCGAAGGATGGCCGCGAGCGCGGTGACGCCTGAGCAAGCGCCTCGTCCTTCGAGACGACCGCTTCGCGGTCTCCTCAGGATGAGGCTCAGAGGCAGCTTTGCTTCTAGATGAATCTCTGCTGCATCAAAACCCGTTGAAGCGAGCGCCGCAAACTCCGCCCTCATCCTGAGGGCCTGCCACAGGCGGGCGTCTCGAAGGATGGCCGTGGGGAAGCCGCGCTCATCTCCGATGGCCTTGCCGTCAATGGGGCGCATCATGACTGCCCGCCCCCGCGCGTTGCGACGTCCTCGGCGATCACGGAGATCGCCTTCGGATTGGTGACGATGCCCATGTGGTTGATGCCGTCGATGATCTTGACGTCGACCGACGGCTTCACCGCCTGCACGGCTTCCGCATATTTGTCCGAGATCATCATCTCGTCCTCGGCGCCGCCAAAGATCGTGATCGGACGCGTCGTCGCCGGCAGATCGACCCGATAGCCGCGCGTGGTAAAGTTGCGCATCAGGCGATCGGAATAGGTCGAGGTGAGGTACTTCGCCGAGGTCGCCGGCACCGCGAAGGCGAGCACCGGAAGCTGCGAGCAGCAGTCGATGCCGAGCCTACGCAGCGCCGTGAGGCCGAAGAAGCGCGGGAGGTCGACACTGACCCAGCCGCCGTTGCCCGGCCGGTTGGTCGGTGCATCCCAGCCGAGATAGGGCGCGAGCAGCACGGTGCGCACGAACATGTCCTGCATGATCGCCGTCGCGGCGACGCGCAGCGAGAAGCCGGCGCCGGCGGAATGGCCGATCAGGGTGAGCGGCAGGTCGGGCGCGGTCTGACGCAGATGGGCGACGAAATCGATCAAATCGTCCTCGAGCTGGCCGACATAGAAGATATCGCCGCGCGTTCCGGAGCCGCCATGGCCGCGGATGTCGAGCGCCCAGGTCTCCACCCCGCGTGCGGCGATGGCATGGGTCAGCGCATGGTTGACGGTGCCGCTGGAGCCGGAGGAGCCGTGGATGAAGACCGCCCCGCCACCCGTCGCCGGGCCGATCGGTGCGTAATGGCGATAGCCGATCCAGGTGCCGTCGCGCGCCTGGAAGCGCTCGAGCGGCGGCAGCGTCGACCAGTCGATCCCCTTGGTGGAATCCGACACCGAGCGCATCTCGGGCGGCCGCTGCAGCGGGGTTGCGATCATCGCGGTCAGGATCAGCGCCGCGGCGCCGACCGCACACAGGGCCCATTTCACGCCGTTCAAAGCGCCTCGCAGCAACCGGATCGCCATGGCTCGCCTCCTCAACGCATCAATCAATAGAGAACTCTATAATACAGAGTACTCTTGAGATCAATCCCCGGATTGGCGCCGCGCGGCGAAAATCCTTAACGTCGGGTCTGACCCCGAAACCCCGAATCGTTTGCTGATGCCGCCTGCGGAACAACTGAACAACGCGTACGAATTCACCGTCTCCGAGCTCTCGCAGTCCCTGAAGCGGACGGTGGAGGACACCTTTGGCCACGTCCGGGTCCGCGGTGAGATCTCCGGCTTCCGCGGCGCCCACTCCTCCGGCCATTGCTATTTCGCGCTGAAGGACGAGAGCGCCAAGATCGAGGCGGTGATCTGGAAGGGCGTGCACGGCCGCATGCGCTTCAAGCCCCAGGAGGGGCTGGAGGTGATCGCCACCGGCAAGCTCACGACCTATCCGGGCTCCTCGAAATACCAGATCGTGATCGAGGCGCTGGAGCCGGCCGGCATCGGCGCGCTGATGGCGCTGATGGAGGAGCGCAAGAAGAAGCTCGCCGCGGAAGGCCTGTTCGACGAGGCGCGCAAGCAGCTGCTGCCCTGGCTGCCCGAGGTGATCGGCGTCGTGACCTCGCCGACCGGCGCCGTGATCCGCGACATCCTGCATCGGCTGGAGGACCGCTTTCCCCGCCACGTGCTGGTGTGGCCGGTGAAGGTGCAGGGCGAAGGTTCGGCCGAGCAGGTGGCGGCTGCGATCCGCGGCTTCAACGCGCTACCTGAAGGCGGCAAGATTCCGCGGCCCGACGTTCTGATCGTCGCGCGCGGCGGCGGCTCGCTGGAGGATCTCTGGTCGTTCAACGAGGAGATCGTGGTGCGGGCCGCAAGCGAGAGCATGATCCCGCTGATCTCGGCGGTGGGCCACGAGACCGACATCACGCTGATCGACTTCGTCGCCGACAAGCGCGCGCCGACGCCGACGGCGGCGGCGGAGATGGCCGTGCCGGTGCGCAGCGAATTGTTCGTCGAGGTCGCCGATCTCGGCCGGCGCACCCGCGCCTATTGGCAACGCAGCCAGGAAAGCCGCCGTAGCGAGCTGCGCGCCGCCGCGCGCGCACTGCCGGCGGCCGGCGATCTGCTCGCCATTCCCCGGCAACGGCTGGATTCGGCAGGAAGCGCCCTGCCCCGCTGTCTCAAGGCCAACACGCACGCGCATTTCCGCCGGTTTACCGCGGCGAGCTCGAAGCTGACGCTGCGGGTGCTGCACGGGCAGATCTCGCAGGCCGACCACCGCCTCACCGTGTGCGGCGAGCGGCTCGGGCTGTCCGCGCGCTCGCTGCTGCGGCAGCGGCGCGACCGCTTTGCCGGGCTGGAAGTTCGCCTGCGCGCCTCAAAACTCTCCAACGCGCAGGCGCAGCGCAACGCCATTGCCCGCCAGCGCGAGCGCACGCATCGGCTCGCCGAGCGCGCCGGCCGCGCGCTGGCGACGCTGCTGCAGCGGCTGGACGCGCGCGTCGAAGCCAGCGGCAAGCTGCTCTCGGCACTGTCCTATCGCGGCGTGCTCGCGCGCGGCTTTGCGCTGGTGCGGGACGAGGCGGGGCATCCCGTGCATGCGGCCGACAGCGTCGGTCCGGGCGCGCGGCTCGAGATCGAGTTCGCGGATGGACGTGTTGCGGCGACCGCGGATGCGGACCGGCCCGCGCCGACCGCCAAGCGCGCGCCGGTGCAAGCCAAGCCAGCGGCGGCGGACACCAAGCCCGCGCCGAAGCGCGTGGCCAAGCCGGTGGATCAGGGCAGCCTGTTCTGAGGCGCGAGGGCGGCACTATCAGACCCGTCATCCTGAGGTGCGAACCATGCAATGCGAACGCATCGCGTGGTGAGCCTCGAAGGATGCACGGCCGAGATGCAGCCGGGCCGTCGCCCTTCGAGGCTCGCCGAAGAGGCGAGCACCTCAGGGTGACGGGATTGGCAAAGGGAGCCCCTACCGGCAGGACAATCCCGCGTCGATCGTGGTCCAGAAGCCGCAATGCTCCGGCGCGCGCTGTGGAGCGCCGGCGTGGGCCTCGTACAGGAAGATCGCGACGGTGAAGACGGCGATTGCGGAGAACAGGGTGATGCGGTTGCGCATGAGCATTGCGTTTAATCGACATCATGGTCGAACTAAGGCGCCGTCGCGCGCTGAAACCGGCGGCGCGCGCGATCCGTCAATTCACGGTCGGCCGCACTCCGTGCAGGGCGGTGGTCGATGCGGGGCTGCTCGCCTCACGTTGTTCCCCTGGCGGCCCCGCTCGAGAATCCGTAGCCCGGATCGAGCGCAGCGTAATCCGGGCTACGGCACTTCCATTAGCGCGCCAGCCACTGCACCACCTCTTTCTGCGACTCCGCGCGGGCCTGCGCATCCGTGCCGAGATGGCCGCGCTCGGGCGCGGCGGCATCGCCAGTGCCGGCCGCTGCGTGCAGCGGCGTGTTGGCGCGGTCGAAATCGTGATAGGCGCCGGGATAGACCACGATGCGCGCGAGGGCGCTGCGGCCATGCGCGCCCTCGACCATCTGGCGGCAGGCCGGCGGCGACGAGACGTCGTCATCGGCGCCGATCAGCACCAGCGTCGGCACCCGCGTGCTCCAGCCGAGACCGGCGGAAATCCGGCAATCCGGATAGAACGCGATCGCGGCGCGGAAATCGGGCCCGAGATCGCGCGCCACGCTTTGCGGACGCACCGCCCAGAGCAGCGCGCTGGCGCCGTTGGCCCAGCCCATCAGGCTGACGCGGTCGCGCGCCACCCAGTTCTGCTTCATCAGCCAGGCCCGCGTCGCCGCGATGTCGGCGACGCGCTCGCGCCGTGCCTTGACGTGCATCTCCTTGACGCGGCATTGCGGCCCCAGCTCGCGCGAGCCGTAGCTGTCGGGCCACAGCACGGCGTTGCCGTCCTTGAGCAGGCGCTCGGCCCAGTCGCGATAACGCGGCAGCACGGCGTCGGAATGGCCGCTGAGCCCGCCGCAGCCATGCAGCGCGATCACGGTCGGAAACGGGCCTGCGCCCTCGGGCTTGTAGAGCTGCGCATGGAGGACGCCCGACGCCAGCGGAATCTCGACTGCTTGCGGCGCCGGCGCGGCGGGCGCCGCCGACATCAACAGCGTCAGGAACAGGGCGGTGGTTAACGGAAGGCGCATCGGACTCTGCCGCAAGATCCTTCGGCCGAGGCTTATCACGCGGGAACGGAGGCAAAACATCACAAACCGGTGGGTTTAACGGGCGGACAAGCCTGCCTATCTATGCTAGATCCCGTCCAACACATCGTGCCCTCCCGGCGTTTGCCTGAAGCGGCCTTCCACGGAGACTTTCGACCGTGCTGAACAAGTTCGGCCCCTCGGGCCATGGCGAAGCGCAGGTGCAATATCTCGACGGCGATTTCCGCGTGATCTCGCCGGGAACGTTCGTGCGCTGCGCGATCACCGACGTGCGGATCCCGCTCGACGAGCTGAAGTACTGGAGCGTGGATCTGCAGGAAGCCTACGCCACGCCCGCTGCCGTCCTGCAGCGACATTTCCCGAACGCGCCGAAACCGCAAGCCTGAGCTTTCCGCTCCCGTAACTCTCGTAGGGCGGGCAAAGCGAAGCATGCCCACGTTGATCGTCTCGATCGCGAAGAGACCGTGGGCACGGCGCTTTGCGCCTTTGCCCACGCTACGAGACCGAGCTCGTGGCGCCGTTGTGCTATTGCGGCTCGGTCGCATCGCCGCCCACGCAGGTCTTGATAAAGCTCTTCCTGCTCTCGCCGACGATCTTCTGATCGATCGCCTGCTTCAGGCAGTCGAGCCGCGCCTGCGCCAGGCAGAGCTGCAGCTGGTCGCGCTTGTCCTGCCCCTTCAGGCTCGCCGTCGTGGCAAGGCACGTCACGCGCTTGGTCGCGGGAACCGGCACCGTGGCGGTCGGACTTGCGGATGGCGTCGTTTGCGCCAACACCGGCGCAACAATCAGACACACAAGGCTGGCGGCGACGGCGGCGGACGTCGATTTCATCGTAGTCTCCAGGATCGTTCGAGATGGATAGGGGTCTTGCGATGAATGCCGCCTGAATGCGAGGTGTTGTAGAGTGGGCAAAGCGGAGCGTGCCCACCATCCGTCTCCGAACGCAACAGATCGTGGGCACGGCGCAAGGGCGCCTTTGACCACCCTACGAGATCCGGGGCCGGCGGTGAGATCAGCGCCTGGAAAACCGCCGCTCGCGCGCCTTGTAGAGATGATCGCTGATCAGCTGCCGCAGCTTGGCGGGATCGTCGAATTCGAGCTGGACGGCGAACGGCACGATGCCGTCTGGCACGCCCTCGTTGCCGCGCAGGCGCGCGAGGTCCTTCTCCGTCGTCACCAGCGTGAGCTGCTCGCGCGCGGCGTCGGCCGCGAGGGCGGCGATCTCCTCGCGCGAGAACATGTGGTGGTCGGCAAAGGGGCGCGTATGCGCGACGTCGATACCGCCAGCGCGAAGCGTGCGGAAGAACCGTTCGGGATCGCCGATGCCGGCAAAGGCGAGAACGCGCTTGCCGAACAACTGCGCGAGCGAGGCCGCGTCCGGTTTCAGGCGCGCGCGCAGCTCCGGCTTGTCGCGCTTGGCAAGCTCCGCCGCGACCTCGTTGGCGGCGCGGCCGTCGCCGATCAGCACCAGCGCGTCGGTGCGCGAGAGCTGGGCGCTCAACGGCGCGCGCAGGGGGCCGGCGGGAAACACCGCGCCGTTGCCGAGGCCGCGCTCGCTGTCGATCACGATCAACGAGGCATCCTTCAAAAGGCGCGGGTTCTGGAAACCGTCGTCCATCAGGATCACGGTGGCGCCTCGCGACTTCGCCAGCGCGACGCCGTCGAGGCGGTCGCGCGCCACCGCAACCGGGACGTCGCGCGCCATCATCAAGGGCTCGTCGCCGACATCGGCGGCCTTGTGCCGTTCGCGGTCGACCATGACGGGGCCCTTGAGGCGACCGCCATAGCCGCGGCTGAGCACCACCGGCGTCTCGCCGAGCTCGCGCAGCAATTTCGTCAGCGCCAATACGGTCGGGGTCTTGCCGGCGCCGCCGACGTGGTAATTGCCGACGCAGATCACGGGAATGCCGGCATCCGTGCCCTTGCGCAGCATGCGCCGCTCCGCGATGGCGCCGTAGAGGGCTCCGAGCGGCCATAACGCATAAGATGGAAGCGAACGTGGCCGGTACCAGAAGGCCGGCTCACGCATTGGCGGCCCCCATCTCGATTCGCAATTGCAGCAGATAGGGCTCGAGCGCCGTCATGGTGCGCTCCAGCGCGCCGCCGAGCTGGTCGACCACGCCCAGGCCTGCGCGCTGCATCTTCTCGCGCATGACAGGGTCGGCCAGCAACTGGCCGAGCTGCTTGACCAGCGCCTCCTGCGTGTCGGCCTGCCTCGCACCGCCGCTCGCATCGAGCGCCTCATAGACGTCGGCGAAGTTGAAGACGTGCGGACCATGCACGATCGCAGCCCCGAGCTTGATCGCCTCGATCGGATTCTGGCCGCCGTGACGGATCAGCGATCCGCCCATGAACACGATCGGCGAGAGGCGGTAGAACAGGCCGAGCTCGCCCATGGTGTCGGCGACATAGACATCGGTGGTCGCGGTCGGCAGCTCCTCGCGCGAGCGCAACGCCGGCGTGAGGCCGGAGGCCGTGATCAGACCGGCGATCGAGGAGCCGCGATCGGGATGCCGCGGCACGATCACGGTGAGGAGCTGCGGGAAGAAACCGACGAGGCTGCGATGCGCCGCGACCAGCATCTCGTCCTCGCCCGGATGGGTCGAGGCCGCGACGATGATCGGTCGCCCGCGCGTCATCGCCATCAGCCGTTCGAGCTTGGCGGGATCGGCCGGCGGCGCCGCCACGTCGAGCTTGAGATTGCCCGTGGTGACGACGTCGCGGCCGCCGAGCGTGGCGAAACGCTCCGCATCGGTCTTCGACTGCGCCAGGCAGATGTCGAACCGCGACAGCAGCGCCGAGATGGTGCCGTGCATGCGCCGCCAGCGCGGGAACGACCGCGGCGACATCCGCCCGTTGATCAGCACCATGGGCACGCGGCGCGCTGCACCGGCGAGGATCAGGTTCGGCCACAGATCGGATTCGATGAACAGCGCCAGCGACGGCTTCCAATGGTCGAGGAAGCGCGCGACATAGCGCGGCGAATCATACGGCACGTATTGATGGATGACGTCGGGCGGAAAGCGCTTCGCCACCACCGCGGCCGAGGTGACGGTGCCCGAGGTGAGCAGGATACGCAGATTGAGATCGCGCAGACGCTCGATCAGCGCCGCCGCGGCCAGCACCTCGCCGACGCTGGCGCCGTGGATCCAGACCAGCGGGCCGTGCGGCCGCACGTCGCGGGACAGCCCCCGCCGCTCGCCGACGCGCGCGGGATCTTCCTTGCCCTGCCTCAGCCGGCGCTTGATCAGCGCAGGTGCGAGCGGCACCAGACCCGAGGCCAGACGCCGGTACATCCGCAGCGTGATCGGCAGCGCGATGGGCAGTGATTTAGGCATCTTGCGGACCCGGGCGGCCGAGCTGCGCGTAGGCGCGGCGGGTCGCCTCGTTCAACGTCTCTTCCAGCTCCAGCCGCAGCGCCTCCATCATGGCGGCGTCGGCATCCGCGGGAACGTGGATTTCCTTGATGCCGACCAACGCGCCCCGGCCGAACGGCAGGTTGATGGTGGTGCGGTCCCAGTTCTTCAGCCGGATGAAGCGGCTGGTCGCCATCGCAAAAGGCATGATCGGCCGCCCCGATTCCCGTGCCAGCATGATGATGCCGAGCCCAGCCACGCGTGCGCGCTTGGGGACATCGGCGGTCAGCGCGACATTACAGCCGTCCTGGAGCGTCCGCACCATTTCCTTGAAGGCGCCGACGCCACCCTTGCGGTGGAAGGCGCTGCCGTGATCGCCGGAACCACGGATCAGGCCGATGCCGAGCCGCTCCACCGCGATGGCGTTGAACTCGCCGTCGCGGTGACGGGAGATCAGGACCTTGGCCCGGTAGGAGGCCTTGTTCTTGATGAAGGGGGTGAGGAAATGCTGGCCGTGCCAGAAGGCGAAGATCGCGGGGATCTGCGGCTCGACGATGTCGTAGACGTCGGGCGGATCGAACGTGAATTTGTTGGTCCGCCAGACCAGACGCAGATATTCGGCCGCCAGAACCCCGACGGCACGCTGAAACCAGCTGCTTCGCAGCGTATTGCGAAGCAGTTTTTTCAACGCGCCGGTTCTTGATTGGGGTCGAGCAGCCGGTGGAGATGGACGATGAAATAGCGCATCTGCGCGTTGTCGACCGTCGACTGCGCCTTGGCCCGCCAGGCGGCATGGGCGGCCGCATAGTTCGGATAGAGGCCGACGATTTCGACGTCGTCGAGATTCTTGAAGGTGTTGCCCTTGAGATCGACGAGCTCGCCGCCGATGACGAGGTGAAGCAGTTGTTGCGGGGCACTATCTGGCATGAGTTCTGTTCCTAACGGTCTGCCCGGCAAAGCAGTGTTCGAGAAGCACGACGAAAAGCGCCTTAGGCCAAGGGACGGTTTCGAAAATGCGCGACTATGCCCGCATGACGATCGCGTCCCGCTGCCACCAGCACCCCGTGCGCCACTTCCCGGCGGTTATAGAGGATGGGTTCTCCGGAGAGGTCGCTCATCCTACCATCGGCTTCCTGCACGATCAAATCGGCCGCCGCAAGGTCCCAATCATGGCTGTTGCCCCCCGCAAAAGCCGCATCCAGCGCACCATGGGCGACCCGGCACAGGCGTAGCGCGAGCGAGCCGATTCGCGGATGCAGCTTGATGTCGCCGCCGGCGGTATTGAGCCGCTCCACCATCGGCTTCGGGCCGGCGACGCGGGCAAAGTCGAGCGCCGATCCGGGCGACGCCTGCACGGCCCTGCCGTTCAGCGTCGTGCCCTGGCCGCGTGCGGCGAAGAAGAACTCGCCGCTGACAGGTGCGAACACCGCGGCCAGCACCGGCGCGGCGTCCTCGACCAGCGCGACGCTGACGCACCAATCCTCATGGCCGTTGAGGTAGTTGCGCGTACCGTCGATGGGATCGACGATCCAGGTCAGCCGCCGCGACAACCGGGCGACGTCGTCGGCGCTCTCCTCCGATAGCCAGCCGTAATCCGGCGTCGCACTGCGCAGGCGCGTTTCGAGCAGGTCGTTGACGGCGATGTCGGCTTCCGACACCGGCGAGGAGGCGCCCTTGGTCCACTTCTTCAGCTCGGTGCGGAACATCGACTGCGCCAGCGCGCCCGCTTCCCGCACCGTGTCTTGCAGCAGCGCCGCGCCGCGCGTCAGGATGGCTTCGTCCGGGGAGTTCGCGTCAGCGTCCGCCAAGCGTCAAACCCTCGATGCGCACCGTCGGCGCATTGATGCCGTAGCGGAATTCGAGATTGTTCGCCGGCTGCATCGACTTGAAGATCTCGAACAGATGGCCGGCGATCGTCACCTCGCTGACGGGATAGGTGATCTCGCCATTCTCGATCCAGAAGCCGGAGGCGCCGCGGCTGTAATCGCCGGTGACGCCGTTCACCCCCGAGCCGATCAGGTCGGTGACGTAGAATCCCTGCTTGATGTCGGAGATCAGCTCGGCGGGCGTCGGCGTGCCGGCTTCGAGATGCAGATTGTACGGCCCGGGCGAGGGCGACGACGAGACGCCGCGATGGGCGTGGCCGGTGGTGGTGAGGCCGAGCTCGCGCGCCGTGGCGCAGTCGAGCAGCCAGGTCGTCAGCACGCCTTCGTCGACCAGCGCGGTCTTCTTCACCGCGACGCCCTCGGCGTCGAAGGTCTGCGAGCGCAGGCCGCGCTTGCGCAGGGGATCGTCGATGATGCGAATGTTCCTGGCGAACAGCTGCTGGCCAAGCTTGTCCTTCAGGAAGCTGGTCTTGCGCGCGATCGAGGCGCCGTTGATGGCGCCGACGAGGTGGCCGACCAGGGAGCCCGCGACGCGCGGATCGAACACGACGGGCACCTTGCAGGTTTCGACCTTGCGCGGATTGTAGCGCGCCACGGTGCGCTCGCCGGCAGAACGGCCGACGACCTCGGGCGACAGCAAATCGCCGCCGTGCGGCGCCGAGGTGAAATCGTAGTCGCGTTCCATGCCGGTGCCCTCGCCCGCGATCGCGGTGGCCGAGATGCCCTGGCTGGAGCGCAGATAGGAGCCATGGAAGCCGGTCGAGGTGACGAGCACCATGCCGCCCATGCCCGCGGAGGCCGAGGCGCCGCCGGACTTGGTCACGCCCTTCACGGCGAGCGCGGCGGCTTCGGCCGCGAGCGCGCGGCGCTCGAGTTCGCTGGTGGCGGGCACGTTCGGATCGAGCAGATCGAGATCGGGAAAGTCGCGCGCGAGCAGCGCGGGATCGGCGAGGCCGACATATTTGTCGTCGGGCGCGACGCGTGCCATCGCGACCGCGCGTTCGGCGAGCTTGGTGACGGCGTCGCCGCTGACGTCGTTGGTGGAGACCACCGCCTGGCGCTGGCCGACCAGCACGCGCAGGCCGACATCGTCGCCTTCGGACCGCTCGGATTCCTCGACGCGTCCGTCGCGTACCTCGACACCTTGCGAGACGCCGCGCACCGCGACCGCATCGGCCGCGTCCGCGCCGGCGCGCCGCGCCGCCTCCACCAGCCGCTGCGCGAGATCGGAGAGCGCGGACTGGTCGAACAGGCGATTTTCTGTGGTCGAAAGCATCGAGCTTGGTGAAGAGTTCACGAAGAAATCCTGTTGGGGCGGGGGTTCGGGACCGGAACCCACAGATGTGCCCTGATTGCGCGGACTTCAAGCATTTTCAGCCCGCCAAAAGCTCAGATTCGCACCATCGGCGCAACGTCTCGTCAATCATGCGTGCCAAGGTCTTGTCAATCATGAGCCGCAATGACGGTGGGTTAACCAGCCTTTTTAAGCGGTTTCGGAAAGGGCCGCGCTAAGGTCCTCGCATCGACCGGGAACATAATCCCGGCGGGGAGAACTAAGCCGTGAGGCGTCAAACAGCAACATGCGGGGTCGCTCCCGCCGGGTCGAGCCGCTCTCTGCGGCTCGACCCTCTTTCCCTTCCGGTCCGCTTCGATGCGCATGACCCGCGCGCCGACGGATATACCAGGCAGATCGAGCTTCACCGCGAACGCGTCGTGCTGCGCCGTGCCGTCCGCGGCATGCAGATGGCGATCAACGTCCGCGTCAGCGACTTCACCGGTGTCGCGCTGCGCGGCAATGACGAGGCACAGACCCTCGTTCTGGTCCATCGCGACCCCTCGCTCTCCGTCCCGCTGCTGGTCAGCGCCGATGCCGGGGAACTGGCTGAGGCCTGGGCGATCTGGAGCGAGCTGTTCGCCTTGCCCCAGCTCGACGAAGGCGCCCGCCGGCCGGCAGCCCGCCGCCGCCGCGCCAACGCGATCCGCGCCCGCCGTCCGAAATTCCTGATGCGCCGCCGTGTCGCCATGGCGCGCGAGCTGCCGGTGCATCGCGCCGAGCGCGAGATCATCGCAAGAAATTAGGCGTATCAGGCCCTCGGCTGCGCGCCGAACCCCGGGCTTGTCGAACGATCGTCAAAACGCCACCTTCAGACCAAGCCGCCCATTGTAGGAGGCGGTTGCGTCATTGGCATACTGAGCATCGATGGAGCCAAACAGAGCGGTGCCACGAGCCACGATCGTGTCGAAGCCGAGACCAACGGTGCCGCCAAACACCCGGGCGGCGCTCGTATAGTTCACGGTAAAGTCGGTGCCGGAAAAACTGGCGCCAAATCCCTGCGGGCCGACGCGCTGCTGGCCGAAGATCGAGGCGGTAAGGGAAAGTTTGGTCAGTGGGGCAAAGCTGCCAGTGAAGAAATCACGCGAGAATGCCGCACCGGCACGCTCCTCGAAGAGATGAACCTGGCGCGCCTGGTAGGCGAGGTTCTGCGAGGAACCGGTCTCCGAATAGCTATCGCTGAAGGTGCCGCTGTAGCCCGCCCGGACAAAGGGCGTGACGGTGACGGCAGGGCTGAGTGCATAGCGGTAGCCGAAAGCCGCCTGCGGCGCGATGAAGTAGCCGCCGAAGCTTCCTACCGCTCGTTCCGCAGTGGTGGCATAGACCGTGCGCGTGCTCCTGGCATCGAGCCCTCCCATTGCAAAGGCGACGTCCAACACCAGGGGCCCCCATTCCCGGCGTCCGTAGAGGCCGCCGAAATAGACGTCCGATTTCAACGTGCCGGAGTTGTCCGCCATCCAGCCCGACAGGCTGCCCGCACCGGCAAAGCCGCCGACCCGCCAGCTATCGAGCCGCCGATCAAAACCGATCAGGCCGCCATATTGGTTCGTGGTGGATCCGGCAGCCGATGGCGTCGATAGCTGGTGACGGAGCCCGGCGAAGCTGCGCGCCCAGAACAGATTGCCATAGGCGTCCATGCTGGTGCCTTGCGGCATGGAGGCCAGGGCAAGCCTGTTGCCGGAGCCGCGAAGCTGGTCGGGCAGCTGCGACTCCAGGCTGCCGGAAGCACCATCCGCGTAACCAATGGCGGGGCTGGAGGCCACGGTTTGCGGATAGTCGATATTGTTGTCGAGGATGCCGGAGATGATGTTGAACAACGAGCGGGTGAAATCCGGCACCATGGTCGGCGTGCTCGCCACGTTCGAAGCGTTGGCGACGACGATATTGCCGGTGCCGGCGCCGTCGAGGCCCGACGTGATCAGCGTCTGCGCGCTGCTGGAGAGATTGATCGTGTTGGATGCCACCAGGTACTGGCTGACCGGCAGGGTGTAGCTGCCGGTACCGAAGTTGATCGTGTTACCGACGTTGTTGAAGTACTGGATTGCCCCATTGAAGACCGCGCCTGGAAGCACGTTCAGGACATGACCGGTCGTTCCCCCGAGGTAAGTAATTGAACTTGCTGCGCCGGAGATCGTGCCGGCATTGGTGATGGTGCTGTTGTTGCCGGTGATGCTTATGCCGGAGACGCCCGCGATCGTGCCTGAGGCGTCGTTGGCGATCTTGGATCCTGCGCCCGCAAACACGGCGGTGCCGACCGCCCCGCCGGTGATGCTCCCGCTGTTGGTGAGCGTCAGTGCCCCTACAGCATGGATTCCGACGCCCGTGAGATTGGTTCCGCCGCCTGAAATGGTACCGGTATTGATCACGGTCAGCGCCGAACCACCTGCAGGACTGAAGATGCCGCCGCCATCGGACGTGATCGTGCCCGAATTGGTCACCGTACCCCCGCCTGCGGCATACACCGCCCAACCATTGTTGAAGCCGCTCGCGGTGATGATTCCCTTGTTGTTCAGGGTCACCGACCCGACGGCGTTGGCGATGCCATTCTGGCCGGAGATGCTGGCGCCGACATCGTTGTTTATCTGAAAATTCAAACCGTCGACCGCAACGCCGGTGCCGTTGCTGGCTGAGATGGTCCCTTTGTTGTCGACCAATGCATTGTCGCCGCTGCCGCCAATACCGCTCTGAAAGCCGGCGATCGTGCCGCCCGCATTGTTGTGGATGGTTGAGCTCCCACTACCTGCCGTCGGCCCGAACATGACGCCAGAGAGTGCCGTACCGCTGATCGTTCCGGAATTCGTGAGGTCCAGGTCATGCGCGACGGCGAGGCCGTTGGCGGCACCGCTGATGGTCGCTCCACCATAGTTGGTCAGATTCCCATCGTTCAGCTGGATGGCGTCGCCGCCAGTGCCAGTGATCTGCCCGAAATTATGCACATTGGAGCTACCGAGCGACATGCCGATGTTGCCCGAAATCACCCCCGCGGAATTGTTTATGATCGAACCGCCACCAGCGAGCACGCCCACCCCGTTGTTACTGGCGATCGTGCCGACGTTAGACGTGATGATGATATCGTTGGCGGCCACAATACCCGCGCTGGCTTGCCCGGTGATCACTCCATCGTTGAGCGTAAGATGAAGAGATCCGAAGTCCTGGATGCCGTAGAACGCGCCGGAAATCATCGCAGAATTCGAACAGGTCTGATTGGTGCCGGTGACCGTGCAGGCAGCAATGGCGGGAGCAAGCTTTCCAGACCCCACGACAAAGGCAAAGGCGCTCACGCCCATACGAAAAGCCTTGCCCATCAAACGAGACGTCATCGACCATTCCCCGCACTTGCAGAATCTGGCGGGAACTATGTCGGGTGACGCCGCGAACTTCTCGGCAGCGCTAACACTGGATTATGTGAAAAAATGACGGTGTCGCATTTCGGCGAACGCCCATGGCGCGGCGACTGTCAAATCTGCCTGTCGCGATTGTCGAATATGCGTAGACAGCACGCCAGTGGGTGCGAGATCTATGAACGTGATGGGGTCAGGCGGCGACAGACCGTTCAGGCGTGCATCGGCGCGCCCTCGCAAAGTACGGCAACCGCAAGATCGAGCAATTGCCGGAGCTCAGAGGGCACGAAGCTGCAAGCTTTTACGCCCATCGACGTGTCCAATCCCTTCTTGCACGAGCCCTGATGATTGTTTCCCGCGCCAGGCTGACGACTTCCGACATTCCAGAAGCCACCGCCGAAGACATGGTCGCGCTTTGGTCCAGCCGTCATCTCTATCGCCTCGCCATCCGGCCCGTTGAGAACGTGCCGCTCGAACTGACGAGCGATCTCATGGTCTTCCCCGACTTTACGTGTGCTCTCGGAGACAATTCTCCGATCGCGGCCAGGGTCAGCCCGGAGATCGGCCACGAGGATGACGTCTATTTGAGCTGCGTGCTGACGGGCGGAGGAGAGGTCAGCGGCCGCAATTGGGAGTACGAGAACAAGCCGGGAGACGGACTGTTTCACTGGAGCGATGAGGGCTTCCACGTGCATCAGCCGCAACGCTCGCGCGTCATAAACATGCGACTATCGATCGACGCCATCCGGCGTCGCGTGGATTTAGGGAACGGTCCTCCAATGCGCCGTGTCACCGCCGGACATCCGGCCATGGCGCTGTTGCGCACCTATGTCGCTACTCTGCAAGCGGCCGATCTGAGCCACGTCACTCCGACGTTTGCTGAAACCACCAGCAGCCATCTGCACGACCTGGCCGGGCTTGCCCTCGGGGCCAACCGCGACGGGGCACACAACGCGGCGACATCGGGACTTCCCGCCGTGCGTCTGGCGCTTGCGAAGGAGCTCGTCGCGCGCCACCTCGACAACCCCAGGCTCAACGACGATTTCCTATCCAGGCACATGGGCCTGTCGCGCAGCTATATCCGCAAGCTATTTGCCAATGACGGCCATGCAGTCGCGGCCTATATCCGCCGGGAAAGGCTGTTCAAAGCCCGCCGCTTCCTCTCAGCCCCCGCAGCCATGCGTATCAAGATACTCGACATTGCGAGCATGCACGGCTTTGACGACGTATCGACCTTCAATCGCGCCTTCCGTCGCATGTTCGACATGTCCCCGAGCGAAGCCCGGGATCAGGTGAAAGGTGAGGATTGAAAAGAGGGCCACTCGCCCGGAGAGGCCGACGGCAAGTCAGCCCGACCGCATCACCGCATCGACCAGCAGGCCCGCGAACAGCAACAGCCCCGCATCGCGGTTCGACTTGAACAGGCGCAGGCACAGCGCGCCGTCGGCGATGTTCAGCCGCACGATCTGCCACGCCAGATGCGCGGCGAAGGCTGCTAGCCCGAGCCAGGCCGGCCAGCGCGCATCGCCTGAGGCCAGCGCGACGCCGATCAGCATCACCGCGACACCATAGAACAGGATCAGCGCCTGCTGCGTATGCGCGCCGAACAGGCGCGCGGTCGACTTGATGCCGATCAGCGCGTCGTCCTCGGAGTCCTGATGCGCGTAGATCGTGTCATAGCCGATCACCCAGGAGATCGCGCCGGCATAGAGCACCAGCGCGGTGAGGTCGATGCGGCCGAAGGTGACGGCAAATCCCATCAGGGCGCCCCAGGAGAAGGCAAGCCCGAGCACGGTCTGCGGCCACCAGGTGATCCGCTTCATGAAGGGATAGATCGCGACGATCAGGAGCGAGGCGATGCCGGTCGCAATCGCGAAGCGGTTGAACTGCAGCAGCACGACGAGGCCGATCAGCGCCTGCACGGCCATCCAGGCCAACGCCTCCTTCGTGCTGACCTGCCCTGACGGCAGCGGCCGCGAGCGCGTGCGCTCGACCTTGTCGTCGAGGTCGCGGTCGGTGATGTCGTTCCAGGTGCAGCCCGCCCCGCGCATCACGAAGGCACCGACGAAGAACAGCACGATGGTGAGCGGCAGTCCGCGGATGTCGTGCGCCATGCCGCTCGCGAGCGCCGCCGACCACCAGCACGGCATCAACAGCAGCCAGGAGCCGATCGGACGATCGAAACGGGACAGGCGCAGATAAGGCCGCGCCCATTGCGGCGCGAGCGTATCGACCCAGTTGCCGGTGGAATCGGCAACGCGGGCGGATGTGTCGCTCATCGGGTCAGGACGTTGCCGTTGAGCGTGTCGAAGGTGCTGCCGCCCTTCTTGCCGGCATTGGCCTCAGGCGCCGAGCCCGAACCCAGCACCTCGCTCAGCGACGGGCCGGCGGGACGTGCCTGCTGCTGCTGCATCTGCTGCGCAACATTGCAGACCTTCGCCTGCATGGCCTCGGTGTTCTTGTGGCCGTCCTTCATCTGCGCGCCGACCTGTGCCGGAATCCCGCACTTCGAGGCATTGGCCTCGATATACTTGATCATCTTCGACTCGGCCTGGCTGAAATTGCGGATCAGCTTGCAAGCCTCGTCGGGCGGCGCGTGACGGTCGCTCGCGGCCTTGATCAGCTTGCCGCGCTTCTCGGCTTCCTCGCGCAGGGGCATGAACGACTTCATGCAGTCCTCGCCGGGACCGCCTTGCGTCGGCGGGGCCGCGCTGAAAGCGCCGGCGCCACCAACAGGCGCGGCGCCGTTCACGGGGAAGGACGATTGCGGGGCCGCACCGACGGACGCGACCGGCGCCGAACCGTTCACCGGCGGAAACGCCGAACTGGTTGCAGCCTGATTGGGCAGCGGTGCCGGAAACGCGCTTTGCGCATAAGCACCCGCGGTACCCATGGTGACCATGGCGGCAGTGATCGGAACCATCAAATGACGGATCATCAAGAAAATCTCTCCGGCAGGAGCTGACGGGGTCCAGCGCCTTCCCAATTGAAGCGCAACCAGCGTGCTCGCAATTTTACGATTCCCGCCGGCCCTTAACAACCCACCGAATAGGGCAAGAGCGCGGCGCGCCGACGCAGCGGTAGGGCAATATTTACCCCCGAAACGGCTGCTTTCGGTTAATAACGGCGCGAAATTGGACTTTTGAACGATGCCCTCCCACGATTTTCGCGCGCCCCGCCTGTTCGTCGATGCTCCCTTGGCCCAGGACGCCAGGGTCGCGCTCGACCGTGATCAGAGCAATTATCTCGGCAATGTGCTGCGGCTGGCCGCCGGGGCCGAGGTTTTGGCGTTCAACGGCCGTGACGGCGAGTGGCAGGCCGCCATTGAAGGCCGCAAGCGGCCGGACGGCCTCGTCGTCCTGCAGCAGACCCGGCCGCAGGACCGGCTCGCGGACCTGGCTTACGTCTTTGCCCCGCTCAAGCATGCCCGGCTGGACTATATGGTCCAGAAGGCGATCGAAATGGGCGCCGCCGCGCTGCATCCGGTCCTGACCCGCTTTACCCAGGCCTCCCGGGTCAACACCGAGCGGATGCGGGCCAATGTGGTGGAGGCCGCCGAGCAATGCGGCATCCTCAGCATCGCGACCGTGACCGAACCGGTCGCCTTGGAGCGCTTCCTCAGCCAGCGCCCGGCCGACCGGCTGCTGATCTTCTGCGATGAGGCGGCGGAGCTCGAAAACCCGGTTCAGAGCCTGCAGGCCGCGCGCGCGGCCAGACAAGGTATCGACGTCCTGATCGGCCCCGAAGGCGGTTTCGCCGAGGAAGAGCGGGCCCTGCTGCTGCGCCAGCCCAAAATTCTTCGGCTGGCCCTCGGTCCCCGCATCATGCGGGCCGACACGGCCGCCGTGGCGGCGCTGGCGCTGGTCCAGGCCGTGCTGGGCGATTGGGACGGCGGAAAGCGCTAGGGCATTTTCGGTTCTGATTGAATCAGAACCGAAGCTCTAGATTCTTGTTTTGACGCGTTTTCTTCACGCGAACCGGTGTCCACTTCG